>CAWVUN010000025.1:0-10242 GCA_963932495.1 uncultured bacterium | reverse complement strand
CTCGACCGTCTTCATTAAAATGGGTAAATTGATCGTTCATGATTAAAAACTTTACAATGATAGTGAGAAAGGGTTGAATGCCTTTCAAGGCAAAACGTTAGATAAAACAAATGGTAAACCATTCCTGAAGTTTTGAAAAGTTTTTAATTGTGCAACAAAACGACTGCAACATTCAATTTTTGAGAAAATACGTTTCATGATTTTGGTGAAAAAAGCCTTCAAGGTTTTTTCGACTGTTTTTTTTATTTACGCAATGACGGTATGTTTTCAATCGGTTTGGCTGAAACCTTTTGCTTCGGTTTTGATTGTTCAGGATTCTTATGTTTCGGAAGATCTCATTGTTGTTTCAACTGGATCTTATGAAAGATTTCTATTTGCCGCAAAACTATTTAAAGAGAATCCCAATAGTCATATGTTGATTTTAGGCGATCGCCGCCTGGAAACTCCTCTCCCAGGGAAATCGCCTTTAGATATAGCAAAAATGGAAACAATAGTATTAGGGCTACAAGAAGATAAATTAGAGTTTAGACATTCCACTAGTACTTTGGTAGACGCTCGGCAGGCAAAAAACTTAATGGAAGAAAAAGGTTTCAAATCGGCGTCTGTTATTAGCGATCCTTATAATATGAGACGTTTGGGTATAATTTTCGAATATGTTTTTAAAGATTCGAATTTTGTTTTACGGTTTGCCCATGGCCAGGAAAGATGGAAGCCTGATAAATGGTGGATGGAAGAAGAAGACTTCAAGTTTGTTTTTAAAGAATGGATCAAGTTTCCCATAGATTTCGTTAGAATACGGTTGCTTGGATGAGGATGAAAAAGTTGCTTAAAATCTTCAAAATGATTGTCGTCGTTTTAGCGGTGGGGTACTGGGGAGCTCCTAAAGTTGCCCTAAAAATTGCTTCTTATTTGGTAATACAAGAGGAAGTTGAAACGGTAGATTATTTAGTTTCGGACCTTTTCTCAAAAAGAGCTTTGGACTATTTGAAAGCAGGAAAAGCCAAATTCATCGTTATTGTTGTTGACGATAGCCCAAAGGGAGTTTGGAAAGCACTTTATGATGAAAAGGCGGATTTAAAAATTAGAGAACAAGCTAGGAAGTTAAAAATTCCACAAGAAAAAATTTTGATCTATAAAAGGAAGTTTTTAGGGAAGATTGATCAAGTTATTTTTTATAAACATGTTTTAAAAGAACTTAAAGCAAAGTCCGCGTTATTTTTTGTTCAGTTTTACCACACAAGAACCCATCGTTTTTTTTTGGATGAATATTTTTCAGGTGTGGATATTAAGACGTATGTGCAATCAGAAAACCCGGCAAGCCCTGAATTACTTGACGATTGGTGGACCCGAACGACCTATGCTAATTTATTTTTAGAGCAATATTTAACGATAGGTTTTTACTATTTAAATAAAGTTTTGTGGACACGCGCGGTTTAAGAAACATTATTGATGGTAATGGATTAAAAAAAGTCGTTACTGCTTTTCAATAATAAAAATCAGCGTTCGTTTAATTTTTAGGCGGGGGTTCGTAAAGTCCTAATACATTGCCTTCTGAGTCTAAAAATTCGGCTAGTTTCCCATATGGGAGGGTTTGGATCTCTTTGACAAAGTGGACGCCTTCTGATTTTAAACGATCGATGACTTTTTCGATAGGTTTCGCCAAAAGTGAAATTACTGCGCCTCCATGTATTGGGACGGGTTTAGTTGATTTGTAGAGAGCAATGCGGCGTTCTTGAATGCTAAACTCTGACCATTCTTCACCGGTGAAAAGAACGGTCAGTCCCAGGGTTTTTTCATAGAATTGCACCGCACGGCTCATGTCCTCCACACAGTAATAAGAAAATGCGATGTCTTGTATCATTTTAAGATTAAAAAAGTTTAATGACTGATAATGTTCGAATTATTTATAATAACTTTAAAGACTAAAGTAAAAAATATTTTTGAAAGGAAAAGTATAGATTGCGATGAAAAAAGTAGGAGCGATGTGAGTTGTCTTTATTAAATATCGGTTTGGTTTTGTTATCGGCCGTTTCGCATTCCTTATGGAATATATTAACCCAAACAAGTAAGAACACTCGTTTTTTTTCAGGATTGAAGGGTGCTTGGTTGATTCTTCTTGCCATTCCGTTTTTTATTTACTACGAGTTTTCAAAAATACCGAACTTGATTTTGGTTTTGGGCGTTGCGTCCGGGGCAATTCACGGGATTTATATATATTGTCTTTCCAAAGCTTACCAAGAAGCCGATCTGTCTTATGTTTATCCAATTGCGCGCTCTGCTCCGGTTTTTGTACCGGCGTTTGCTTTTTTATTTTTGGGAGAAGTGTTAAGCGGCCTAAACTCGTTAGGAATCGTTTTAATATTGATTTCGATTTATGTGCTGCATTTTGATGGTCACTTAATTCGAGGAGCGGGGAACTTATTAAATGCTATAAAAGACAAAGGCCTTCGTTGGTCTTTCTTCACTTTAGGCACGGTAGTTTCTTATAGTATCTTCGATAAATTTGCGATGAATCGTTTTTTTGATTTGTCGCCAGAAACAAGCTTTAGCAATGGAATAGTCTTTTTTTTATTAGAAGCCAGTTTTTGTTTTATATTCTATAATATACAACTTTTTTGGAGCTATCCTTTCAAGGAAATTAAATCGGTTTGGCTAGCGGAATGGGCAAAAGGATTATTGGGAGCTTTTGCTACTTTGGGATCTTATGGCTTGATTTGTGTCGTGTTCCAACATGAACAAGTTGGCTTAGTCGTCGCTTTAAGACAAACTAGCGTGTTGATTGTGGTTGGTTGGGGATGCTTTCGTTTGAAAGAATCATTTGGACGCGAAAGAATGATTGCCGCAACGATGACTATGATAGGAGTCGCCTGCGCTAGTTGGTAATTAAATAAAAAATAAAATCTCTGTTGGTTTTAACAGAAAAAATATATTTATGGAGGTTGTTGTGGGATCTAAAAAAAATGGGAATGCAGTTGGACTTATCGTTCTAGTCTTAATTTTTGTTTTTTCTATACAAGCGGAAGCGCGAGTGAGAGAAACCCGAACATTGACTTTAGGAAATGGGCTCTCCGTTTGGTTGATTCATGATTCGGAATCAAACCGAAGCGCAGCCGCGTTGTCGGTTGGAGTTGGAAGCCTTTCTAACCCAGACGAGAAGTTAGGTTTAGCTCATTATCTAGAGCATATGCTTTTCTTGGGGACTAAGAAATTCCCTGAGATTGGTACCTTTAAGAAATACCTGAATCAAAACTCTGGTAGAAGCAATGCTTATACAAGCTCGAATGAAACAAACTATTTTTTTCAAAGTTCTCACGAATCATTTGGCGGTGCTTTAGATCGGTTTAGCGATTTCTTTAAAGCTCCTTTATTTGACCAAAAGTATGCCGAACGCGAAGTGAACGCAGTGAGTAGCGAACACGACAAAAATAAGTTGTCTGACGGTTGGAGAAAAGGTCAGGTAATTGGTTTAACGGCCGAAGAAGGTCATCCTCTAAGACGGTTTAGCACTGGTAATAAGGAAACTTTGTCTGGAGACAACCGAGATCATTTATTTGCATTTTATAAAAAATACTATTCCGCCTCTAATATGAAATTGGCGATGATTTCAAATGTGCCACTGAGCGAAATGGAAATTTTAGCAAAGAGATATTTTTCTCAGGTCCCTGGTTTTGATGTAAACAAACCTTTAGTGGATTCAAATTATAGAAGACCATTAAATGGAAAATATAGACTCCTAAAAATCAAAACGATCAAAGACACACGATCCCTAGAATTAGAATTCCCTACAATTCGCTTAAAAGATAGCCAAGACAATAAACCAAGTTCTGTTATTTCGTCCATAATTGGTCATGAAGGGAAGGGGTCTTTATTGTCGACAATGAAGGAAGAAGGATTGGTTCTTGGGTTATCTGCCGGCGGAGGGTTCTCGCATCCATCGATAAATCAGTTTAGCGTTTCAGTTTCATTAACTAAAAAAGGAGAAGCTCATTACGAACGAGTTATGGAATTGGTTTTTGCCTACATCAAGATGTTAAAAGAAAGCGGAGTTAAAGAATATAACTTCAAAGAAGATCAAACGATGGCGCAAATTAACTTTGATTGGAAAGATCCGCAAGAAGGTATGGGGTT
Organism: uncultured bacterium; assembly: GCA_963932495.1. Lineage (GTDB taxonomy): Bacteria > Nitrospinota > Nitrospinia > Nitrospinales > JAJDAT01 > JAJDAT01. The sequence goes on along the minus strand of CAWVUN010000025.1, from coordinate 6,114 downwards.
TGTTTCTTCGCGAGCTTCCTTGATGCAAAACTTTCCATTAAAAAATATCGAGAAAACTCCATTTTTGTTTAAAGAGTTTGATTTCGTAAATTATAAAAAGATCTTAGACACTCTGACTCCAGAGAATATGTTGGCGACTTTAAGCACTCGCTTGGTGCACACAGATAAGATGGAAAAATATTATGCAGCAGAATATTCTTTAACTGAAGTGGGCGGCGAATCTTTTGCCAAATTAAGTAACCCACCTCAAGTTCCAGGTATGTTTTATCCGAGAAAAAATGATTTTATTCCTCATAACTTAAACCTCGTAGAAGAAGAACCTCACTTAGTAATTGACGATGAGATTTCTAAAGTTTGGTTTCAATACGATAATCGTTTTAAACAACCCAAAGCCTATATGTCTTTGAGAATTGAAACCCCAATGGTATACGACACCCCGCAAAACTTTGCAAAATCAAAACTTTATGACGCTGCAATTCAAGAAGGACTGAACGAGTCGGTATATCCAATCCAACTTGCGGGGCTTTCATATGCGCTTTCGGTAGTTAAAAAAGGCGTCAATTTTACAGTCGGAGGTTATTCTGAAAGGATTTCCGATTTAATTAAACTCGTCGCCAAAAATATGAAAGAAGTGAAGATTGACGAAGTCAAGTTTGGAAACTTGAAAGAAGCTATGATGAGATCTCTTAGAAATGCCAAGCTTGGACAAGCTTATGGCAGAGGCGGGTATTACCACAGGCTTTTTTGGAATAAAAAGCAATTTACGGAAGAGCAAATGTTGGAAGCTCTTCAGCCGCTTACTCTTAGTGATATAAAAGAATATTCAAATAAATTATATGAGAAAGTTTTTATTACCGGAGCGGCACATGGTAATTGGACCGATCAGGATGTTAAAGATGGAGTCAACGTTTTACTTGAGCAAATAAAAAGTTTGCCATTACCTGAAGCAGAGCGATTCAAGCAGGAAATTAAAGTACTGGGATCGGGAAAAGACGTTCGGTTTTCTAAAAAAATTAAGGATAGTAATAATTCAATGTCTTATACTTTGCAACTGGGAGAGTATAATTTAGAAAATCAAGCTAAAGCGTCGCTAATAGCGGCTATTGTTGAATCTGATTTTTATTTACAAATGAGAACCAATCAACAACTTGGGTATATTGTGTGGAGTTTTGAGCAAAGAATGGAGGATAGGTTGTTTCTGAGGTTTGTTATTCAGTCTGCAACTTACGGTCCAGTTGAGTTGGCTAAAAGAGCGGAAGACTGGTTTAAAACTTCAGGGGATTTGTTTGATAATCTTTCGGACGAAACTTTTGAAAATCACCGAAAAAGTTTGATCGTATCCCTTGAGAAAAAAGGAAATAGTATTGCCGAAGTTGCAGGTAAAATTTTCTATTTAGCGACGGAAGAAAAAGGCAACTTTAAGATGAAAAAACAGTTAGTGGAAGTTGTAAGGAAGATCAAAAAAGGAGACGTTGTCGCTGGAGCAAAGCAGTTTCTTCAAGATAGTTCGACTCCACGTATTGCTGTCTTAATGAGATCTCGTGATAACGGCAAAGAAGTTTCTCCAGGGGTTTTAGAAACTATCTCCGATTTAAGAACCGCTAACTAATCTAATTCATATAGATATTGTCAATAATCTATGTTCAACAGTTTATTTAATCTTTTAAAAATTTGGAATGCCGCAAGGCATGTCAGAGGAGAAACTGAACGAGATAAAAAAGATAGAGCGAAAAATTATTTAATCCAAGTGTTAGGTCAAAGTAAGGGACTTCCTGCAAAGGTCGGTCAGTTTATGACGATGGGCGAAGACGATTTCGATCTTCGCGATTCGCTTAACGAGGCTATTGAGCCCATGGCTTTCGATAAGGTTACTGGGTTGTTGGATGAAGCTTATGGGATGTCATACACAAAGATTTTTAAATCTCTCGAAAAAAAAGCTAAGGCCGCGTCAATAGGTCAAGTTCATTTTGGGAAGCTGAAGGATGACCGTTCGGTTGCGGTTAAGGTTCAATATCCTGAAATTGAAAAGACAGTTGAAACCGAATTGAAACTCTTGGGTTTTTTACCTAAGGTTGGTCCTGCGGCAAAGTGGGGGTTTAATTTAATCGGTTATCGCGATAAATTTTGGGAAAATTTTACGGGGGAGCTTGATTACCAAAAAGAAGCGGCTATTCAAATTGAGTACAAGGCACTGATGGCTCCGATTGAAGAAGTAGCGATTCCCGAAGTTGTTTCAGATCTTTGCAGACCTAAAGTTCTAGTGCAAATAAGAGAAGATTCTGTAAGTTTAGACGAAGTAGAGAAGATGGGAAAAAATGAACGGCACGCTATAGGCAAAGCTTTGTTGCGTCATTATATCCATATGATTTTTCGCCACGGATATGTCCACTCAGACCCGCATCCGGGGAACTTTGGTTTTCGATTGGATGGAAATATAAAAGCGGTTCTATATGATTATGGAAGCGTTTTAGAATTGACTAAAAATGAAAGGATGGTTTTACTAAGGATCATTTTGGCGATTCGCGACAGAGAGAATATCAATCCAGCTTCCTGCCTTGCTGCCTTAGGTTTTGACCCGGAAAAGTTAGACGATTTAAGGGATGTTTTGCCTTGCATACTGCGAATTCTTTTCGATCCATTTATCCTAGATTTCCCCTATGATGTCAAAGATTGGAAGCTGAGTGAATCCATCGACAGCGTTGCTGGCGACCTAAAATGGTGGTTTCGTTCTGCGGCTCCTCCAAAGTTCATCTTTTTGATGAGAACATTACACGGTCTGATTGTTATGCTGCAACGATTAAATACTCGACAGTCTTGGAAATATATCTTGGACGATGCATGTGGAGATTTATATTCTGAAGTGAGGTCGTTTTCAATTCCACAAATCGAGGGCCTACAAAACGATATGAGTTTTAGTTATTTATCTCAATATTTAAAAATATACGTAAAGAAGACTAGCGGAGGCCTGGTTGAACTTACAATGCCGGCAAGAGTTGCCGACGACTTGGATGGAGTTATCGATCTGGTAGTTAAGGAAACTATAAAAAAGAACTCTCTAGATTTATCCGAAATGCAGATGACAGTTCGAAAAACTGGATTTAAACCCCAAGAGATTTTTAGGGTACAAGATTCGGAAAGGGATGTTAGAGTGTGGTTGGAATAAGTCAGTTAAGGAAATAACGACCGCCTAGAATTCCGAAAATGGTTTCGCTGTCCCATTAGCCGATGAAAACACGTAGTAGTATCTCCCACATTTTTGTAATGTTTTTATCCACATTCATTTTCTTTGTTCAAGGCGGCGATTTCGCATTCCATTTATCGTCTCGATTAGTTGACGAAGGAGACTCCATATTAAATGCTTGGATTTTAGCTTGGGACTCTCACGCGCTATTTAATCCTGAAGTTTCTGTTTGGAATGCTCCCATTTTTTATCCTGTAAAGAATACCCCAGCCTTCTCTGAAAATTTGATAGGTAATTTATGGGTAACTTTACCCGTTCAATTGATAACTGATAATCACATTCTTTCAGCCAATGTATTAATTTTAGTCTCGTTTGTTTTAGGATCTTATTTCTTTTTTTTATTAGTAAAAGACATAACGAACAATTATTGGTCTAGTTTGTTGGCCGGTTTAATTTTTCTTGATACAGAAAAAACTTCTAAGAACGGAGAAGGTGTTTTAAACGCAGAATGGAAGGCGATGAGAGGAATTATCAATCAATCACAATTTAACGAAGTTGATTTAGCGCCCTTCAAAATAACAGTGAAGAACTCTGGTTCGGCAATTTGGTTAGATCCTAAACTCAATTCACTATTGTATGATTCATATAATGGAAACATACACCTGAGTCTTAAGATTTTTGATAGATCTAAAGAGATGGGTTGTTCTTCTAATAATAGGCTCATTAAAGAGATTCGACTTCCCATAAAGCGTGATGGTACGATAACTTTCGAAAGAGGTATTTCCATTCCTTTTAGCGAAGGGCTTTATTAATTAAGATTAAATTTGCAGGTAAAAAAGGGAAAACAGTTTAGCGATATTGGAGTTGATTCAAAGAAATGTATTGAATTTGCTTTGAAAAATAAAGGAAACCGGATGAGCTTTGGAAATTTAGGACGTTTTTTTGATCCTGCAAAAACGGCTGATGATAAATCGAGTTTAGAGGAGTTTACGCAATTGTCGAGACTCGACCAAAAAGAAAAAATTTTAAATCTTGCGAAATTTATCAGGGATAATGGAGGATTAAACGTTCCGCTAATAAATGACAAGAATGTTCATTTGTGGAAAAAAATTTTAGAGATCTCGAATTTTTTAGAAGAGAGGGATTAGAGTAGAGCTTATGGAAGAGATATTTTGCTTAGTTGGTGGCGAAGCTTAATCCCGAATACTGTATTTCCCCGGTCCTGCGAGAAATATAGAGAGTAGGAGGGCTATCAAGACGGCGTTGTACTCAAAACCTCCATCCCCAATGTTGAATCCTTTTTTCCAAGTTACGGTATAAATTGCGGTTCCCATAACAAAAATTAAGGGAACGGATGCCCATCGGGCAAACAGTCCTATGATGAGGGCGATACCGCAAAAAAATTCGGCTCCAGCAGCTAACCAGGCGTTGAGCTCTGGATAAGGAATGCCTTGCGATTCTATAAACTTTGTAAAACCTTCCATACCTGGTCCATTAAAAGCACTAAATAGTTTTTGGGAACCATGAAATACAAAAGAAGATCCTGCGACTAATCTTAATAAAAGTTTAGATAGGTCGGGAAATGTTGAGGTGAGTTTAACCATTTAAAAGGAGAGGGGAAGAAAAAAGATTTTTAGTACTCCTCCGCAATCAACGATTTTAGTTTACTGCGGAGACGAAAAACCGCTTTCGAATGAATTTGGGAAACGCGGGATTCCGTGATACCTAAAACTTCTCCAATTTCTTTCATGGTCAACTCTTCGTAATAGTATAGAGAGATCATGAGACGTTCTTTTTCAGGCAACGTATCAATTGCTTTTGCGATTACAGATTTTAATTCGGTTAACCGAAGTTGAGTATGCGGGTCTGAATCTGATTTACCGGCTAAACAGTCTAGTAAGTTTCTTTGGTCGCCTTCGTTGTTAGAAACTCCTAAGTCTTCTAAACTCAACAACGGCATACTGTGAGTTTCATTGAGCATTGTGAAGAATTCGTCCATTGTCATGCCCATTTCTTCGGCGATTTCTTCGTCATGTGGAGGTCGGCCAAATCTAGCTTGTAGTCTTTGGCAGACTGCGTCCAATGAAGCGGCTTTTTGCCTTACAGACCTTGGAACCCAATCGAGAGATCGCAATTCGTCTAGAATTGAGCCCCGAACTCGGAATTCAGCGTAGGTTTTAAATTTTGCGCCACGAGTTGAATCGAATTTCGCGATAGCGTCAATCAATCCCAAAACTCCAACACTTATCAAATCATCGACTTCAATATGCGGAGGTAACCGCATGGCTATCCGATTGGCCACGTATTTAATCATCGGAGCATACTCTTTTATGACTTGCTCCAAATTTTCGGTTGAGATTTCAACTTCTTCCACCGCTGGTTTTTGAGCCATGGGTTTGCTTTCCTAGTTTATAAAATATCGTCTAAGTTTTGATCATTTTGATCGTCATTCATGTAGTCTGTATCCGAAGAATCTTCTTCGAGTAGAATATTTGCCGCTATAAATGCAATAATTCCAAATACGGCGGCTCCTTCAAAGCCTCTAGTAAAAGCTGTAACTGCTGTCGAGCCCGTTATGGTACTGCCAATAACCATGAAGAAAAATGCGGTAAGGGCAAATCCTAAAGAGATTCTTTTTATTGTAATATCCATTTATTGAACCGGAAAAACACTATTCCAAAAAAAGGTTTTAGATGAATCCACACTCACTGTTTCGCTTTCTCTCTCTTTAATCAAGGTACTGGAAAGATGGTTAACGCAACTGCTAACTTTTGAATATGGATAGAGTTCCAAAAACGGCTTTTGTTGGCGCACCGATTTAGGAACATTCGGGTCGGATATAATATATCCCAAGTATTCTATGGAAACTGAGTCCAGAAATCGGTCGGTTACGGCCGATAAATGTTTGTAAATTTCTTTTGCTTCTCTTTCAG
>CAWVUN010000024.1:0-10288 GCA_963932495.1 uncultured bacterium | reverse complement strand
TTTAACTTGAATGAAAAAGAAAACAACTACAAAAAATTATTTGAGAACTATTCTTGGGGATTTGTAAAAATCAATCATCCACAAATCCAAGGGAGATAATAATTTTTCAAAACCCTTGTGCCACTGGCTGGAATTTAAGGATTAAGGTTGGGCTTCTCATTTATGTCAATGTTAACATCAACATCAACTTTGGTTGCAGCAGAAACATCTTGTTCAAGCTGATCCATGTTTACAGATCCCTTCAAATTATCCGCTTCTTCCATCAAGTCACCTTTAAGCTCGTTAAAGGTCGATTGGAATTCTCCCCAACCTTTACCAACTGCGCGGGCTAATTTGGGCATGTTCTTCGGTCCGATAACAACCACTCCTATAGCCATTATTATCAATAATTCAAAAAACCCGATATCAAACATAGAGTTTCCTTTTCTCGGAAGTTGTTGGAAATTAATGTATAGCAGTTTAGCAAACTGTTTTTTCTATCGCAAGAGCGACTTAAAATACAGACAAAAATAAAACTCTCCTTAAAAAGCCTACCTCTTGAAACAATAAACATTTTATTAGCAACAACCTAACCTTAACTTAAGTTGACACTATTTTCGAGGTTAGATATTATGCCTAATTAATGGCATTTTAAGCATTTAGACTTTTTTTGATGGAATAGATGAAAGTTGTCCGAGGCGTTGAAAATATAAAAGAACCGCTGAAATATACCGTTGTCGCCATTGGTAATTTTGACGGAGTCCATATCGGCCACCAAAGCGTTTTTAGGCAAGCGGCGCGTTTAGCACGGGAGAAAAACGGAACTGCCGTCGCGCTTACGTTTCACCCTCACCCCATAAAATTGCTAGATCCAGAAAGAAGTCCACGTTTTTTAACAAAGCTCTCGTCAAAAACTGAAAAAATTGGCGAATGCGGTATTGATTTATTAGCTATCGAACCGTTTACGTGGAAGATTGCCGACCTGGCAGCCGAAGCCTTTATAAAAACAATCTTAGTTGGAAGATTAAAAGCTCGTATAGTCATTGTCGGTTCTGGTTTTTCTTTTGGCCAAGGACGAAAAGGGAATGTCAAAACTTTGGAAACCATGGGGAAACAATTGGGTTTTTCTGTAGAAATAATCAACCCAATCCAATCTGAGGGGATACCCGTAAGCAGCACACGTATACGAGCGTTCGTTAAAAAAGGCGACATAGAAAACGCTAATAGACTACTAGGGAGGGCCTACAGCCTTTCCGGAACGGTTATTAAAGGACAACAAAGAGGCAACAAAATAGGTTTCCCAACTGCGAACATAGAAACGGGAGATCTTTTAACCCCAGCTTGCGGAGTGTATGCTTGCACAGTCCGGGTTGAAGGAAAAATGCTAAGCGGAGTCGTCAATGTGGGTAACAGCCCCACCTTCAATAGAAACCAATTAGTCGTAGAAGCCCATATTTTTGATTTCGATAAACAATTGTATGGGAAAGAAATTGAAATTGGCTTTGTACGCAGAATCCGCAGTGAAAAAGCTTTTCCAAACGTTGACGCATTAACCTCTCAAATTAAAAAAGATATTCAAACTGCAAAAACAATTCTCGCTGAGATCTAAAGACTCCTCACCATTTTGACGTTATTAGTACAGTTGCTTATACCTTCTACGACCGGCTAAATTAGGTCGGTTCCAAAATTAATCTTCTCCTAGGCTCTCCAAACTTGAAAAACCTCAAACAACTTGCTTTCGGATTAGTAATCGCTGTTCTGGCTATTTATTTTACTTTCCGCAATGTTTCTTTAGATAAATTAATAGAAGAATTTTCGAAAGTAAATTATATATATTTAATCCCTGCGGCGATTTTAATTTTAATCAGCTTTGCGTTTCGAGGATTGCGCTGGACCCTTTTATTATCGCCTATAAAACAAGTCAAAACGACGCGAATCTTATCGCCATTGATGATTGGCTTTATGGGGAATATGTTACCGGCTCGCGCAGGAGAATTTATACGCGCTTATTTATTAGCCAACCGCGAGAACGTCGCTTTTCCTGGGGTTTTTGCTACTATTGTAGTCGAACGTATTTTTGATACTTTTATGTTATTGGGGCTTTTTTGCTGGTTACTTGTTTTTAACTCGCATATTTTTAACTCAAAAGAAGAAATTTATGGAACGAGCCTAGATCAGCTTGCCTTTAATTTTGGCATTTTGGGAACCATAGCGGTTGTAGTTTTAATGATCGTTATCTACATGATGTCTTTTAAAAAAAACTTAATTTGCAAAATAGTTATCTGGATTTCCAAGTTTCTTCCAGAGGGATGGGGAGATAAAATTCAAAGTTTGATCGATAAGTTTAACGAAGGATTGGACGTAGTTCGGGATAAAAAAGCGCTATTTAAAATCATGATCCTTTCAGCAGTCGTGTGGTTTTTAGTCGCTCTGAGCTATTATCCTTTGTATTGGGCGTGCAATATTCAAAACAAATCTCCCGAATCGGTGGGAATATTATTGGTGATGGTATGTATTTTTATTGCTGTCTTGCCAACACCTGGATTCGTCGGTTCTTTCCAAATGGGCGTGTCGGTGGCTCTATTTACTATCATGGGGGAAGCGGAAGAAGTTGCGCTCACATACGGTATGGTCGTATGGGGACTTAATATGATCGTCGTTGTGTTATGCGGTCTTTATTTCATCATCACAGACCATATTTCAACCAGCCAATTGAAAAATATTAGTGCCGAATCAGAAAAAGAAATAGCTTCTTAACCATTCATCTCGATTTTATAATCTAATTTTAGTTTTAAATCTAGTGTCATTTCCAAACCTGATGCGAGAAGATATTGCCACAATCCGATGCAAAAACGGTTATTCGGCTGGTTATCTAGACTACATTCGTAGGAAGGAACTAGAATCAGAAAGAATTGTGGTAATAGCCTGCTCTACCGGCGTCCCAAAAGCGATACCCAGAATACTCTCAAAACTTCCACAAAGTTTAAATATCCGATAATCGTCGCCCAGCACATGGCATTGAGAGCTTCAGGAGACTTTATTGATTGGTTAAATTCCCAATCAACAACCTCCGTCGAATTAGTCCCAAAAGATAAAATGTTGGAAACAGACAAAGTTTATATTTACCCTCCTGAAAATGACTGGGAAATCAACACAGCTTAAAAAAGATTGCCAATCCCTGTTAATTCCACGAGTTTGTACAGTCCAAATTGAGATATTTTATTATCTTCTGTCTCTCAATCTTCTGTCTCTCAATCTTCTGGAAAGAATGCTATCGGTATTATTTTAAACGGTATGGGAGAAGATGGTGTAGAAGGAATGAAAGCAATTAATAATAAGGGAGGAATAACACTTGCTCAAGACGAATCGACTAGCAATTGACAAAGGAGTCATCAAAATAGTATTGAAGTTAGAGCAAATTGCTCAAGAAATCGCAGCTATTTAGCTACAGATACAGTGGAAAGATGTTTCCGGATCACCTCCATACGATTTCTATTCGTGCCAAAATCATCGTATCCAATTCGAGAAGACGACCTGAAATCAATTTTCCCGTCCGATTCAAAATAAAACTCCACATCATCGACAAAACCCATCAAATCAGAAGTAAATTCGAAATGCATAAAATTATCCTGATTCTTTCGAACGACAGCTCCTGGCATTTTCTGAACAATATTTAATAGATGTTGCTTAACTATTTCCTTAGCAACGGAATAAGTTAAAGGCTGTATTCCATGTTCAGAATCAGAGCTTTTTGTAGAGACACAATGAGGACTTGATGGGCAAGGCGCAAACTCTCCGATAGAAGCGGGTAAAGAACCGCCGCATCCCGCCAATGCCATTGTCGAAGTAAAAAATAAAAAGAAAATGAATAAATTTGAAAAAGATAAATAAATTCTTTTGGCAGTGTCCATTAACCCTCTCATTTGTTTGTATCTTCTGAATTCCACGAAATAGAGGCTATATTTTTTTGGAAGCTAGGATAAGGTTCAAAATAAATAGCGTAAGAAACAGAAAACCCTGGATAACCTAGTACCTCAATCCAAGTTTTAGGTTCTAAATCGTCTAAATAATAAATAGTTGCCCGTTCTTTATCGCGTTTGATTATTTTAAAATACCCCATAGAAGTTTCAAAATTGTCTGATCCATAAAAAAAATCTAGGTTCCTTCGGGTCCAAATAAATTAATTTGATATTCACCAGATTGGAAATAAATCGTGTACTCCCGAAAGTTTTTTCGATTTTCGCCAAACCTTAAAAAAAACTTTTCGTCGCTAGGCATTCAATCTGGATGAAACTCATCAACTTTACTAAGATATAGCTCAGCTTTCGATGCTTCAATATTATCCGGGTCTCTAAGGTCTCACACAACAAAACCGGAACACAATAATAACGCTGACAGAATGACAAACCCTGCAAAACAACCTTGAATGGATAGCTTTTTTCGCATGATTTCCCTATGAGTATAAGTCCAAAATATTTATACCAATAAGCTAGCTAACCATTTTAAAAAACAAACTCAGTTAACAAGCCCTAAAATCTCGGCTAATTCGTAATGGTTTTCTTCCTTCGCATAACCTGCAATATCTTTCCAGGAATCTTCTCAATCAATAGCTAAGTTGTTCTAGAATCGTTTCATATTTGTAGACGAAAAGTTTAAGAAATAAAAATTTTTACTTTTAAACAGCAAACCTAGCGCCAATCACTAAACAAATTAATCCAATACCTTAAGCCCTTATTTTATAACAAATTATAATCATAGCAAAAAAATATTGGAAAATATTTCCTCTTAAATCCAAATTAAAAGATAAAGTAACTTTTGCCGGAAAGCTAAGTTCCATCCATACGGTTATTTGACCACTATTTCATTCATTTTGGTGGCAAGGTGTAAACACCATCCCAATTTTCCGCAGCGGGGTTATTGCGCAAATCTCTGCACCGTTTTAAATAAACTTTACTTGGACCATCACTAGGATTAAGTTCTAATGCGGCAGCAAATAAATGTACCGCCGTTTCCCAATGTCGCCTTTCATAGGCATCGAGCCCTTCATTATAAATTTTCAAAACTTTTTGAACCTTATCATCCAACGGCTTCCCTGCCTTCCCTAACAACTCGTGAATCGTAACTGGCTGGGTATTACTTTTTAACCGAATCACATCCAATTTCCGGACAACGACTTTACTTCGAACTCTATTCAAAACCGATTGACTAATTGTCAAATAGGTTCCAAATTCCTTATTAATGCTTTCAAGGCGAGCGGCTAGGTTAACCTCGCTTCCCATAACAGTGTAATTAAAACGCCCTTTCGAACCTGCATTTCCAACAACAACCTGGCCAGTATTAATACCAATCCGAGTTCGAATTTCTGGTTGTCCCGGATTCTTGAAAGAACGATTAAATCGATCGGTAAACTCAATCATTTCTAGCGCCGTTAATAGAGCGCGCTCGGCATGATCCTCTTGTGTTATAGGGGCGTTCCAAAATGCGGCAAGGGCGTCGCCAACATATTGATCCAAGGTACCACCGTGTTTGAACAAAATCTCAGTCATCCCATCGAAGTAACAGCTCAACAAATCAACCAACTCTTTAGGTTGAGTGGGTTCTGAAATCGCGGTAAATCCTTCAAGATCGGTGAACAGAAGCGTTAGCTCTCTTTTTTCTCCAGTTAAATCAAGCGACTCCCGGCTCTCGACCAAAGTTTCGGCAATTTCTGGAGGCAAATGCATTTGAAAAGCATTTTTTAACCACCGTTTGTAACTTCTTTCCCAAGTCAACCGGTACACTACCGTAGACAGAAAAGCAAAACCCATTCCCAAACCAACAGGGACGATGGGGAGCAAAAGAGCAGTATTGCCAAAATACGCAAAGTTTCCAAACACAAAACCAGTAAAAATAACCGTCGTAAAAAAAACTGTAACGATGAGCGAATAAACAAAAGCGACAGCACCCGTAAATAAAACCATTATCAAAACGATGGCAACACTTTCCCAATCTGGTACGGGTTTTATTTTCCCGCCGTTCAAAAGAGTCGCTAAAACATTCGCGTGAATTTCAACGCTAGGGGTTAGCGGATATTTATATTTTTCACTGTAATAAGGAGTACGAAAAGTGTGGGTTTTATCCGAAGAACCCATCCCAATCAAAACGTATTTTCCGGCAAACCATTTTTTGAGTATTAAACCTGAGATAACTGAGGAAGCGGGAAATGTTTTAATCGCATAATCTTCTTGAGCAACCGACGACGGCGGCCCTAAAAAATCAACAATAAACTTTGCGCTATTCTGGGCAAAAGAAGGGAGTGATTTTTCAGATATTTTTGGAGCTCCAGGTTTTCCAATTTCTCCTCCACCTGTAGCTAAAAACATAGCGCCCGCTAAAGTTGGAATAAAAAGACCGGCTTGATTTTGTGAAGCCAAAGCTCGGCGGATGATTTGATCGTTGGGATCGATTGGTAAACCTGACACACCTGTCGAATCCACCGAATCCAAAAATATTGGGTGTGGTAAATCCCAAATCGTTTTACCGTCGACTTCTTTAAAATTCGAAGCAATAGTTACATTACCGCTTGCTTGCAATGATTGAACCAGCTCTTCGTCTTCGCCTTCCCAAGTCAAATCTTTTAGAAATACATCGACACTAATGCGTTTAGCGCCTGCTTTAGAAACTACAGAAATTAATTCTGCCAACAAATCGCGCGGTATCGGTCTCTGGTAAGCGTAATCTTCCAACGCTGCGTCGTCGATCAGAACAACGGATATTTCTTTGCCATAATCAAAGTTAGGCAGGCGAAAGCGCAGTCGCCAATCGATGGTTTTGTTTTCAAGAGTCGCAACAGGAGCCCACTGAACCAACCCCATAGACAACACACAGGACAAAACAGCAATAGCTACCGCAACCATCCATCTAGAGCTTTTACTATTCTGTTCCAAGTGCTAAGAACCTAATGATTTGATTAAAAAAAAACCGCCAAAAGATGAGACAAAGGATATTGTTTCATCACGATAATCTAGGACGGAATTTAAAAGTTTTACTGTGGAACAATTGTAACCCAGAGGAGGGATAGGAAAAACTATTTTTACTTAAATAGAGAAGATCTTTTTTTGACTATACGAGACAATAAAAACCTGACTTTCCATGTCTACTAATGTATTAAACACCTTCAAAAATTGAACGCCACATTTTTTTATCGTTGCGGTTATTTAGATAACAAACTATTTGCTCTCAAGTCTATTTAAAGCTTTTATAGCATATTCTTTTCCTTATTTTGCCGTCTTCCTATACCATTTAAACGCTGCCGGAATATCTTTGGAAACACCTTTTCCATTTTCATACATAAGACCCAAATAAGCTTGCCCTTCAGCGTTTCCCTCTTCAGCAGACTTTCTATAACACGATCAATATATTACCTACTGCAAAAAACTCATGAAATTCCCCTATTGTTTTCGTCACAGCTAAAGATGGAAGACAAACAAAGAAAAAAAATTAAAACTTACATACAATAATTTTTTATGATTTTTCCCATTAAAAAAATCCATAAATTGCAATGCTAGCTGGCAATAAAAAAACTTCACACATTGTTTTCCAAAAAGTTTTTAATGATATGAGGATATTATATTGATTTATTTTTGACCTTGCAAACTAAGTAATCAAAAGGTCGAACGTTCTTTAAAAATATTCTCTATATAATGCTAAAAACAAAGGGGTTGAGGACGCTATACCTTGCGAAAAAACAATAGATAGGGGGGTAAACTACTTGAAGTAGGAGAAAATACTTAAAACCTAGATTTTTCAGAAGGTTATCCTGAGCAACGCCGAAGGGACCTTTTAGGAATCCTTTAGAATGACGTCTAATTTGGCTTTTCACATGGAACAAAAGTTTACTTTTCGAAAAACCTTTGAACTTAGTACCTAAATCATTGAACAGACAAATTCGGTGTGTTATTTGTTTCTAGCAAACTTAAAAATAGGAAAGAGAAAGGCCGGGGAAATATCCCGGCCTTTGCTTGGGAAACTAAACTTTTTTATTGAGTACGATTTTAACATCTTTATCACCAACAACAGCGTCGATTTCTCCTTCCAAATCTCCTAGAGACGATTTTGCATTGCCATCGCGGTCAATACGGACAACCACCTCAACGTCGCCTTCGACTCGAGTACCCGGCATCATGACGTCTTTTTGGCCAATTTCGAACGGCATCGGAAATTCTACTTGGCTGAATAATTGAACCGCCAATGGAACTTCGCTCACTTGATTTTTAGGCCTTAAGATAATAAACATACGGAGGTTTTTAGCAGGCACATCTCCAGCAATTTTAGGATCTAATGTAATCATGCCCGTAATGGTTTTGAGTTCGTTCATTTCTGGCGTGCCGCCTCTTTCGGCCACCGGAGCTCCGACCACACTATTCAAAACGAGTTCCAATCCTAATACACCCGCTTGAGTTACTACAGAACCTTCTATATCTCCTGGAGCCGCCCGTGCGTCGCCATCCTGATCCACACGTACGGTTAAAGTTAAGTTACCTTCAAATCGAGCTGTGGATCGCATAGCGTCTTTTTCGCTAATGGTAAAATTTTGTGGAAAACCTGCTAATGGCATTCGTTTCACCGCTAAAGGAGGACCTCCTTCTACTCCTTCAGGTGGAACAAAAACAAAGAGTGTTCCATTTTCTGGAATTTTATTCTTCAATTTAGGTTCGATAATGATTTTTCCAGAAACGCTTTGTGGAGGACCTTCAGGTTTTTGAACTCCATTTTCACCAACCACTTGATTTAGAGATATTTGTATTCCAATATCTCCAACTTTAGCGTTTATTTTACCTTCAATATCTCCAGGACCCGCACCAGCTATACCATCGCGATCCAATCTTGCGGTGACAGTAATCTGCCCAGAAAAATCGGCTCCTTCCAACATCGTATCCATCTGACCAATACTAAATTCAAAAGGCAAATTGACCGGGCCTAATCGCTTAACCGCCAAAGGAGGGCCACTTGTAACTCCAATAGGGCGAGCAAAAATGAATAGCGAGGTTCCTTGTAAGTTTTCCTTCGCAACATTAGCGGACAACGTTATGGTCCCTGTTATTTTTTTCTTTTGAATTTCAGGATCATTAGCCATTTCCAAACGCCGTTTGACAGATTCTGGAAGCGGATGTTCTTTTAATTCTTTTTCACAACCCAAGAGAAAGGAAAATCCAAAACCAAAGGCCATTATTAAAAACGATTTAAACAGGTTCATTCCATACTCCATTTAGTCCCTAAGTCGGTGTAAGTCCTTAAATTTATCCCTGTTATAAATATAAAATTTTGTCAAAAAATAAAGACAAAACTGGCGAAATAACTTTAAGGTCGCATAATATACTTATTCTAACGAATTATTAATTACTAACCAAACTTTGTCCTAAAAAATTAATAAAGGATGGAAATGGTTAGTCGCATGAAAATGATAAAAAATAATAAAATAATCATTATAAATTTAGATTAAATTTAATAAAAGTAATATATAATTCAAAAGCCGGATTATATATTCATGGGCCACTGTAGTTTCTGGTTCTCTCAATCTATCAGTACGTTTACTGCTAATGGAACGGAGGGTCTTATGTTTTACCAAGTCAAAGTCTTAAATTCAGAAGGAAAAATAAAAAAGGTTATTTCAAGTAAAGAATTGAGTAAACGATATTGGAACACCTTTTTTGAAGACATGAGTGGCGACAGTGCTGCTAAAACTGCTTCTATTAAGCTAGCTCGCAAGAAGAAAAAAGAATTGGAGTTTCATTTTGATCATTACTGCTCCGCTAATTAAGCCGGAACGACGATAGGGGATTAACTGTTAGTTAATCCCCTATTTTCTTCTCCAGATAGAGCTCACAGTTGCTGAAAACCTTTTAGAGAAAAAGATTAAACCCCTGCAAGTTTGGTAAAAATCCTCAACCCCTCTAAAATGAACCCGTTAATGAACCGGAAACCCCTTGACAACTGGTTTCGTATGAAATAACATTCGTGACGGCAAAAAATAGCCCACCAAATAGTAACGACTATAAAGTTCCATTTAAAAAAATACCATTCCGGAGTGGCTCAATGGTAGAGCAATCGGCTGTTAACTGATGGGTTACAGGTTCGAGTCCTGTCTCCGGAGCCATATAAAAAGAGCGGATTCTTCTTCCAATGTTGGTAGTGAGAATCCGCTTTTGTTTTAGATTCACCCTCCCCCTCCCTCGCTTTCAATTTTATACCGTTCTTTTTTATTAATTCGCCGTAAAATTAAAAAAATCAGAAGTTAAGCGGTCGTTTTTTTTCGTTTTTAACAATTTCT
>CAWVUN010000023.1:0-10398 GCA_963932495.1 uncultured bacterium | reverse complement strand
CGGTCAAGTTTTAAAAATGAATATGGTTAAAAAGCCTACCTTAGTTAAACAGGGAGACCGTGTATTGATAATGGCTAAAATGGGACCGATGAAAATAACTATACCCGGAATCGTAAAAGAAAAAGGATTTAAAGGCAGTATGGTACGGGTGCTAAACACGCAATCAAAAAAAGAAGTTTACGGAAGAGTTGTGGATGCGAACACAGTTCGAGTCAATTTTTAAGAAATAGAACTAATAAATAACCTAGTTAACGCTTTAAATTAGAGGATCGGGCGTAGCCCGAAATAACTATGTATCTTACTCAGCCAAAAAATAGAGTTTTGTTGAAGTCAATATCGTTCATTTTACTTGGCTTGCTCGCATCTTGCGGGCCCAAAAATTTAGCGATTGATTCTTCTGCGGCAGTTATTCCTGAAAAAATATATCCCAAACCAGTGACTCAGGAGGGTTCTATTTGGCCGGGAGATTCTACTAGTAACCTATTCTTTAAAGATACGAAGGCTAGAAAAGTGGGTGATATTGTGACAGTTACCATTTCCGAAATCACGACTTCTAGTCAGACCGCTACCACTCAAACTGCTAGAGCGTCTAGTTATAATTTACAAACGGGTAAATTACTTGGATTGCCAAGTAATTTAGGAATTGAGAATTTCTTAGGATTAGGAAATGGTTTTAGTCCAGATTTAGATGCGACAGCAACAAATTCTCATAATGGATCGGGAACTACAACTCGTAATGGATCGCTTAATACAACCATGACCGCTCTTATTAAAGAAATATTGCCGTCAGGAAATTACCGAATCGAGGGCAAAAGGACAGTGACGGTCAATAACGAGGAACAAATTTTAGTTTTAAGCGGAATTGTACGTAAAGAAGATATCAACTTTGATAACACGATATCGTCTACTCTAATCGCAAATTCGTCTATCACCTACGAGGGACGAGGGGCTATTACGGATCAACAACGTATAGGCTGGGCCGGACAGATCCTTAGCTTCATTTGGCCTTTTTAAAGACCGAGGATTATAATGAGTAAGAAAAAAAATATATTGAGCATTCTGCTTTTCTCATTATGGAGCATTTTAGGATGCGAAGCGAATGTTGCTAACGTTGTGGGAGTGAGTTCTTCAAGTCTTATTATAGGATTGAAAGCAATGTATGGGAACTTTGGGCTAACTGCTGACGCTTCCAGCCAAGCAACGATTCGGGTAGAATTATTCACCAACGCAGGCCTATTGGTAAATGGAGAAGTTGTGACACTTACAACTACATTGGGTACTTTAGGGGCTGCCACAGTTACAACCACTAATGGGGTTGCCATAACAACGTTGACTTCGGAAGCTTTTGAGGGAACTGCTTATGTTGTAGCTTCTGTTGAAAACGTAAGTGCGACAGTAGCTGTACCTTTTGTCAATATAACCAGCGAAGCGGATTAATTATGAATACTTTACCAAATTCATTAAAAAAATATTCCGGTAAAACTACTTTTATTTTTGGGATACTAATTATAACAATAATAGGATTAACAGCTTGCAATGAAGACACTGATGGAGGCCCACTTGGACCTTCAAATATAACCACTACTTCTTCATTGATCACGGTTACCCCAGCAGCTGTAACATTAGAAAAAAATGCTTTAGTGACTTTTACTGGGACAGGAGGTTCTGGGACATTTACCTGGAGTCTTGATAATACGTCTTTAGCTTCTATTGTCTTAGACACAGGAGTTTTAACTGCTGGAAATACTAACGGTACTGTAACCGTGACAGCTACAGATACTAATGGGTCGACCGGAACGGGTGTAGTTTCTATTGCAGATAAAACTTTAACTATCCTTCCAGCGACTGCTCAAGTTGGAAGGTCGGGAACTCAAATTTTTACTGTTACAGGTGGGACTCCTACGGTTTTCTTTTCAATCGATAAAGCGACTATTGCTACTCTATCTGCTACAGTTGAGGATCAAGTTACAACAACTTTAACTGCTGGTATTAATTTAGGGACGGCAATAGTAACAGCCACGGACTCTGATGGAGATACTGTGACTGCCTCTGTCGAGGTTGTAGCTAATAGCGTGGTCTTCACTCCTGCTTCAGCGACTTTCGCCGCTGTTGGTACTCAAGCTTATACAGCAACTGGAGCAAATGCTGATTTAACATTTACTTTTACATTATCGGGATTTGCAAATAGTTATATTGGTGCAAGTATAACCGAACAAGTCAATACAGGCACTGCAACAGTTACCATTGCAGCCATGCCAACAAAGGCCGAAGGCAATCAAACTCTGACTTTAACCGTTACAGATAGTAATGGTGATACAGCCACTTCTCAACTTTCGCTAATTGCCGCTACGGCTTAATAAACCTGGAGCTGATAAAAATGAAACGCTCAAAAGTTCAAGCAATTTTAATGATACTAATGTTTCTGTTGGTTCTACTGGTGGAAACGGCTCAAGCTGCCCGAGTAAAGGATTTGGTCAATATCCGTGGAGTGAGAAACAATCAATTGCTTGGGTTTGGATTAGTCATTGGATTGAATGGAACGGGCGATAGCGCGACGAACGTATTCTTCTCCATTCAAACTGTGGTTAACATGTTGAAGGCGATGGGAATCACGGTTCCTTCAGGGCAGGTTAATCAGTTGAAGTTCAAAAATATTGCCACTGTTATGGTTACTGCGGATCTGCCAGCTTTTGCGAGACAAGGCGATCGATTAGATGTTTTAGTGTCTTCAGTGGGCGACTCCAAAAGTCTTCAAGGTGGTACTTTGCTGATGACGCCTTTAAAAGGTGCCGATGGTAATACGTATGTTGTGGGTCAAGGACCTTTGTCGATCGGGGGTTTTGCCGTTCAGGGGCAAAGTCGTGGTGTCCAAAAGAATCATCTGCAAGTGGGTCGTATCTCAAATGGCGGGTCGGTTGAAAGAGAGTTGTTTTCCGCTTTTAATAAGAAGGAGATTATTCATCTTTCTATGAAAGCAACAGATTTTACAACTGCAGGTAGAGTCGCTAAAGCCGTAAATAAGGAACTGAAAGACGATATTGCCATGGCGATGGATGGTCGTTCTATTAGAGTAAGGGTCCCTGAGTTCTATAGGAACAACGCTACAGGGTTTGTTACTAAGATTGAAAGTTTGCAAGTTGATCCTGATACTGCTGCGCGAGTGATCATAGATGAGCGGACAGGGACTGTTGTTATGGGAGAGAATGTAATGATCTCAACCGTTGCGGTTGCTCACGGTGGGCTATTTGTCCAGATACGCGAAGAACCGCTTGCTGTTCAGCCTGCTCCCTTAACAGAGGGTGAGACCGCTATTTTGCCTAGAACTAGAGTAGCTATAGAGGAAGGGTCAGACAGACTAATTGTGGTTCCGAGAGGAATTGGAATTGGAGATGTGGTCAATGCGCTAAACTCCATTGGAGTTACACCTAGAGACCTAATTTCGATTCTACAAGCAATCAAAGCCTCTGGTGCATTGCATGCTGAGCTTGAGATAATGTGATTTTATATATATTTTTTAACTAAGTACTAGACGAACCTCTCGTAATTCAGCTATTGCAGGCTGAATTGACAGAGGTTTTTTCATTTTGTTTGAAGTTTTTGATAGCCCTCGCCTATTTTTAGATAAGATATTTAACTTTAGATAGAATATGAAATATGATGAATTTTCAAACCAGTTTATTTGTTAATCTTCTATTTTTTTGAGTTCTTCTTCACCTTTCTTTTCTATAAAAAAGGTTTAGCGTTTATCTAAATTTCCATCTTCATTTTTCATTCCTTTGTATTTTTATACTTTTAGGCGCGTAATTACGTTATTGGATTAGTCAATCCCCTATAGCTCCTTACCATTTCAAACTAATAATAGAGACAAATCTGGATGTCCCGGCTATAGATATTTTTTTAGGACACTTTCATAAAGAGCTTTTAATTTATAAAACCTTGGCAACTAATTAGTTGGTCAAGTGGTTTGGAATAAATGGTTTTACCCATAGAGCCATTGCATGTCTTTTGTTTGTTCTATGTTTATGCGTTATCTATAGGTTTACAAAATCAGTAATTAACAATTTAGAAGCTCTGGTTTCGGTTTTGTTGTTCAGTGTTTGCTACTTTGGTCTTTGGGTTATGTCGGTTCCTGATTACGGTTCTTTTTTTATGTTGGCTTCATTTGTATCCTTCTATTTTCTTTGGAGAGTTTTTGATTCAAGGCGATGGTTTCATTGGGTAGGACTTGAGGTTTTTAGCTTTTTAAACCTTTCGAATATTCTGATCTCTTTTATTTAGTTGCCCTGTTTTATTTTGATGGGGTTAACAGTTGCTTTAAAGCGTTTGCCCTTTTTTTGTGAATATGGATTCAAACTTTGATTAGGCTTTATATATAGCGTCAAAATTTTAGCAACCAAAATTTAAACATCCCTTCTATTTCTACTCCTCCTAGGAAAAATTTTCCTAAAAAATGTGAAATAAAGCTTTTTCTAAATTTTTTCTAAATTTTTTTAAATATAGAATTAAATAAATCCTTTAGAATTAGATATTTATAGACATTACCATGGTTTATGTATTTTTGGTACCTCCTTTGCATTAATTGTAATCATAATAAACCTATTTGTTAACTTACCAGTTTTTCAAGACATATAAAAAAATGGAAATCTATAGCTCAAACAAAATTCTCCCTAGTATTTCAAAACCGATTGATCAGGGTAAGGCTGAAAATATTGCCCAAAAAATTGGTAACGGAGCGCAAACCGACGAAGAGTTGATGGATGCTTCAAAGGATTTTGAAGCGGTTTTTCTTCATAAAATGCTCGAAGTAATGAGAAAAACAGTTCCTAAGTCGGGGTTGATTGAAAGTTTTTCCATGGATATGTATCAATCCATGTTTGACGAAGAGTTAGCTGGCGAGATGGCAAAAAGAGGCGAAGTTGGGTTGGCGAATATGATGTACAAACAACTGGACGTAACGAATTCTCAAAATTTGAATCAAAAAAATATAGTCGATATTAAGCTCGGAGATTGAATTCTATGACGAAGTTATACAAAACCTTACTCAAACAAATGGTTCAAAAAAGTGCGATTTACGATGAACTAATCGACTTATTAAGAAAAGAGTGGGATTCGGTTTCCGAATATTCTTTGCTGGATGTTCAAGAAATATTAAACAAAAAAGAGACGTTGGTTTTAAAGATGCAAGTCCTGGAGGAAAACCGATTACAGGTTGTAGGAGCTATCGCTAAGAAACATGAAGTCTCCTTCGAAGGTTTAACTCTTAAAAAAATATTGTCTTTGCAGCCTCATCCATTGAACCAAAAATTAAGCTTGTATCGTGAAAAACTATTGAAGCAAATTAGTTTGATTGCAGTGTTAACGGAAAAAACAAAAAGAATTGTAGATCATTCTTCTATGTCCATTAAAAAGTCTTTGTCGTTTTTACATCTTACTCAAGAAAAGTACGAAATAGGTTATCAAGCTAAAGGACAAGTTAATAAAGGTAGGATGCAAAGCAGGTTGTTGAGCACTGAAGCTTGACGGATATTCTCTGATTAAAGTTTTTTCCACTTTCATCATAAAGAGCTAACCAAAATGACATCAAATATATTTGGCGTATTAAATTCCGGGAAGGTTGGATTGCTGGCTCAGCAATTTGCGATTGAAGTCACCGGACAAAATATTGCTAACGTTCAAACGGAAGGTTATTCGCGCCAAAAAATTGTGTTTGCAGCGAATGACCCTCGAAGTTTTGGCATTGGTCAAATTGGAACAGGGGTTAAGGTTGATGGAATTGAAAGAGCACATGATAAATTTCTTGCTCGCCAAATAACGAGCGAAAATATAAATAAAGGACTCTTTGATCTAAAAAAAGACGTTTTCGAGCAAATGGAAGTATTGTTTGATAGCACTTTTGGTGGAAGTTTGAACGATAACTTCAACCAGTTTTTTGGAAGCTTGCAAGATCTTGCAAATAATCCCTCTGGTCTAGCTGAACGTGCGGACGTTTTGGGAAAAGCTGAAACGGCTTTAGGGGAATTTAAAAGAATTGGCGACGGGTTATTTAACGAAAAAATAAATCTTGATCAAACGATCATCACAGAGGTTGGCGAGATCAATAGTTTGATTAACGATATTAGCCAGTTAAACAGTAGCATTCATGAAAATGAAACCGTAGAAGGGTTTAACGCTAATGACTTGAGAGATAGACGCGATTTACTCGTAAATCGATTGTCAGAAAAGGTAGATATTAATGTGACTACAGAAGAGGACGGTCAGATTGATATAACTCTTGGCAATGGTCAACCTTTGGTTTTAAAACAACAAGGCTTTTCGTTAGCTACTTCCATAAATGGAAATAATAAAGGCTTTAAAGACGTCAATCTCACTAACACAAATGGCAATCTAATCAATATTACTTCTTCTCTCATAGGTGGAAAGCTCAAGGGTTTAGTTGATATGAGAGATACTGAACTGGACTCTACCTTGGACAGTTTGGATCGTTTAGCGGCCGGGTTTATTCAAGAAGTTAACCGGGTTCATAAAGATGGGGTCGGGAACGATGGTAGTTCGGGTTTAGACTTTTTTACATCGCTAACTCCGACTTCTTTGGCTAATACTAGTAACTTAGGCACTGCATCGGTTTCGATTTTTAACGGTAGTCCGACTACGGTTTCGGTGGATAAATATGAAATTTCGTTTACTGGATCAAATTCGTTTACATTAAATAATTTGACGACGGGTTTAGCCTCAGGAACGTTTACTTTTACAAACGGAAATCCTTTAAACCTTGCTGGGGGATTGTCGACAACGATTTCAGGGTCTGCCGCTGCCGGAGATAAAATTGAGTTTTCAGTTTCAGAAAATGCATCGAGAACGGCTTCGGTTTCTAATAACGTTAAAACAAACTTACAAAGAATTGCCGCAGGTAAAACATTGGCAGGGGATGGGCAAAATGCGCTCGAATTGTCCAATCTACAGAACAGCCTAACATTTAATGGGACGAGTTTACAATCGGGCTCGGGGGCTTTCACTTTTTCGGATGTTTATAATTCTATCATTACGGGGGTTGCTGTAAAGTCCAGTTCGGCAAGGTTAAACGCCGATCAACAAGAAGGGATTCAGCTTCAGTTGAGTAATAGACGGGAAAGCAGATCTGGTGTTTCCATTGATGAAGAAATGGTGAACTTAATAAAGTTCCAACAAGCATTTAATGCTGCCGCTAGAATTATCACTACGGTCGAAGAAATGTTAAATACGTTGCAGAATAATATTTAGGGTATCTCTAATTATTCAACATTTTAACTTGCGGCAATTCGCAACCCCCTATTCCATAGGGTTTGCTCGTAGCCAAGAACAGTTTTTAGAGTTTTTCTTTAGTAAAGTTTAGTTTTTGAAAATAATCTTATGAATTTAATTGTCACTTTTCTAAATTTGATTTGTAAAAAACTTATTCTCCAAAGAAGTCGTTTAATCAATTGGGAGACGGGGCAATGATGAGGGTTACCAATCAGTCGAGTCAGCAAACGGCGTTAAATAATATTTTTCGGATTAGTGAAGATTTATCCAATACTCAAAATTCGATATCCTCAGGTAAAAGAATTCAGAGGTTTTCTGACGACCCTTCAGGAACTCGCCAAGTTCTATCTACTCGAACTTCGATCAGCCAAAATAATCAGTTCATAAGAAATATAAATAATAATAAAGGTTTTGTAAGCAATGCGGACACGGCCTTAGAAACAATTACATTATCGCTTATTAAAGCTAAAGAATTAGTGGTCAGTCAGTTGGGAGGCACCGCAACAGCCACAACGAGGTCGTTTACTGCTGAAGAAGTTAGAGGGATTGTTAGCCAAACGGTTGTGACTGCCAATTCAAAAATAGGAAATCGATTTTTATTTGCTGGCGATAAAGTAGACGTTTCGCCATTTTCAGTTTCCGCTTCAGGGGCTGTTTATCAAGGAAATAGTGGAGAGATTTCTCTTACGATAGGAGAGAGCACTCGTTTGCAATTGAATTTGGCTGGAGGCGATGTTTTTTCAGTCGATCTAAACCCCACGGTTGACTCAAATACAGTGCTATCTGATTTAAATAATGGTCAAGGCATTACGGAAGGTTCTTTTGTATTGAATGATCGTGCGGGAAATAGTGCCACTGTCACGGTAAATGCAGGCGGGACAGTCGACAGCGTTATCACGACTATTAATAATGCTGGATTAAATATAACAGCCAGCATTAATGACTCTAATAGCGGAATTAAGCTGACTGATTCGAGTTCTTTAATTAACCAATCATTAAGCGTTACGGAATCTAATAGCGGATCAACAGCTCAGAGTTTGGGATTGATTGGCGAACGAAACGGGACTATGCAAGGTATGGATTTGAACCCGCAAATAAATCGCAGTACAACGCTATCTCAATTAAACGGCGGCCAAGGATTGGACTTGACGGCTATAAACATTACTAATGGATCAGCGTCGGGAACAGTTAGTTTTTCGTCTTTAAATTCTTCAAGCTCGATTGGTGATGCTTTAGATTTGATGAATAACGCGGGATTGAATATAACGGCAGGGATTGGAAGCGACGGAAAGGGTTTAAAGATAGTTTCTAACTCATTAAGTACAGTGGCAATTGCCCGAGAGGTGGGGGCTGGAAATTCGGCGGAACTTTTGGGATTAGGAGGGGGACGTAATATCCTTAGCATATTACTCCAAACACAACAGGCCCTAGAAAGGAACGATCCCTTTGCCCTAATTGCTTTAACAGACTCTTTAGACACTGCGCTCAATTCTTTAAGCGGTTCGAGAGCTTCGTTGGGAACAGTTACTCGAAGATTGGAAGATAACGAATTTTCGCTTGAAAAAGAGCTAGTAGATAAAACGGAACGTCTTTCTGATATCGAAGATATTGATTTCGCTCAAGCCGCTTCCAATTTAGCGGCTTTGGAACTAGCCTTTCAATCTACATTAGCTGCTACAGCACGAATTATTCAACCAACACTCCTCAACTTTCTAGATTAAATCAGATCAAAATAAAGAAGTGTTGGCGTTTTGAGAACCATATAAAATGGTACCAATATCGTTCTTGAATTACTGGATAGTCAATTTTTTATATTTTGATCGACGGTTTTCATCGCGGCCTCCCAGTTCCTTCTTTCTTACTTCCTTATATTCGTCAAAATTTCCTTCAAACCAGCGCGCTTTTTTATCGCCTTCGAATACGAGTAAATGAGTGCAGATTCGATTCAGAAAAAAACGATCATGGCTGATCACTAACACACAACCCGTAAATTCAAGTAAAGCATTTTCTAAAGACCGCAAAGTAGCTACATCTAAATCATTTGTTGGTTCGTCTAATAAAAGGACATTGCCCCCTTCGCGCAATAGTTTTGCCATGTGAACCCGGTTTCTTTCGCCACCGGATAGATTTTTTAATTTCTTTTGCTGGTCGGTTCCTTTGAAATTAAAGCTAGCAACATAGGATCGAGAATTGACGCGTTTCCCTGCAATTTCCATAAAATCACTGCCTCCAGAGATTTCTTCAAAAATTGATTTTTCATCGTCTAAGTCGATTCTTCGCTGGTCTACATAAGATAAAATGGCAGATTTACCTACTGTTATTTTCCCATCATCTGGCTTTTCTTCGTCTACGATCATTCGAAATAAAGTTGTTTTACCCGCTCCATTTGGACCGACAATACCTACTATTGCCCCGGGAGGTACGTCAAAGCTCAGGTTTTCTATTAATGATTGACCGCCTATTCCTTTAGAGACATTCTCGAATTTTATTGCAATATCCCCTAAATAAGGTGCTGGAGCAATTTGGATTTCTCTTAGGTTTTCTTGCATCTCAACTTTATTTGAAGCCAGTTTTTCATAATCACTGACTCGCGATTTATTTTTTTTGTTGCGAGTGCTGGGTGTGGAACGTATCCATTCGAGTTCGCTAGACAGAGTTTTTTGCAAACGAGAAGACGATTTTTCTTTTTGAGCTAATCGGATTGATTTTTGTTCAAGCCAGGAGGAATAATTTCCTTCAAATGGAATTCCTTTCCCTCCTTCTAATTCAAGGATCCATTTAGTGATATTATCTAAAAAATAACGATCATGAGTTGAGACAATAACGTTGCCAGGGTAAGAGCTTAATTCTTCCTCAAGCCATTGAACCGTTTCAGCATCTAGATGGTTAGTCGGTTCGTCGAGTAATAGCATATCTGGTTTTTCTAATAGAATTTTGCATAGGGCCACTCGTCTAGCCTCTCCTCCCGAAAGTGTAGACACCTCTTGGTCGTCTGGAGGGAGAACTAATGCGTCCATCGCTATATTAACCTGTCTATCTAACTCCCAGCCATTGGCAGCGTCTATTGCGTCTTGTAGGTGCCCCATTTTTTCTATGGCTTTTTCCATTTCCTCGTCAGAC
>CAWVUN010000022.1:0-10402 GCA_963932495.1 uncultured bacterium | reverse complement strand
GTTGTCTGACTTGAGAGAATCGGGATCGATCGAGCAGGACGCCGATGTTGTTATGTTTATTTATCGTGATGAGGTTTATAACCCAGAAGCGGGGCAGGAAGGTAAAGCAGAAATCCTTGTCCGGAAGCAAAGAAACGGTCCCATAGGCGAAGCGCACATTGCATTTTTAAAAAATTACACACGTTTCGAGAATTTAGAAGAAAGAGAGATGCCGCCAGACATTTCTCCAGAGGAATACGACGGCGAAGTTCCTTTCTAAAAGAATGCATACAAAAAGATATGTGTTTATGAAATAGGGAACCAAAATGCCTCTTTATTTTAATACCTTTACTCACGAATTAAGTTTTCGGTTTTCTTACTAACTATCTTCCTTAGAAACTCCAGCCTCCATTGTTTTCGTAAAAATAAATTTTTGCACTTACTATTGACTAGTTTATAATTGGCTGGAGAGTTTTAAAAATTAACATGTTTCGTAATTAAACTCGTTCTAAAGTTATTTCCCAATCTACCTTTTTAAGGAATATACAAACGAATCCTTTTATGAGAAATTTTCTGACATCTAAAGCCTTCAAATACTTTTTATCGGCTTTTATTATTCTTTTTGGAGGTTATTTCATAAAACCTTTACAGGTTTTTTCCAATACAGAATTAGATTCTAACGTCGCGCCATTTACGATAGTCTTATTGCCGGACACGCAGTTTTACAATGAACATTTTGGCGGGTCTAGGAGGTATATTTTTGATTTTCAAACACAGTGGATTGCAAGTCATAAAAATGATATGAATATCGTTTTAGCTTTACACTTGGGAGATATTATTGACTACGGAACTGAAACACAGTTGAGGAACGCTAAGGAAAGCTTAAGTTATCTCGAAGGGATTATTCCGTATATCGTTACTATTGGTAATCACGATATATTATGGACAAGTTTTCCACGTCGTCATCGTTTCAATAAACCAAATAGCCGTGGTTTATTTCACCAATTTTTTCCTCTTAGTCTTTATGAGAATATGTCTTCATTTGGCGGCGTTTTAAAAAATGATGCGATAGAAAATAGTTTTCATTTTTTCGAATTTGGCAAAATAAAATACATGGTCGTTACTTTAGAACACCGACCCAATGATGAAGTGTTGAAATGGGCTAATCAAATTACAGCGCAATACCCTGGAAAACAGGTGATTGTCTTAACTCATGAATATCTAGAAAATAACGACACCGTGGTTGTTCCTTATGGTGTAGATATATGGGAAAAATATGTTAGAAAACATCAAAATATTAGGTTTGTATTCAGTGGACATGTAAAAGGGCCAGGAAAATTAATCAGTAGGGGAGATAAAGGAAATCCTATTTTTCAAATTGGAAGTAATTACCAATTTGAAGATAATGGAGGTGGTGGATACTTACGCCTATTAAAGTTCTATCCAGAGGAAAAGAAAATAGTGGTAAAAACCTTTTCTCCTATTTTGAACAAATACAAAACCGATAAAACAAATCAATTCGTAATCGATTTAAAGAAAAGTATCTTTTCTTATGATGAATTAGATGGAGAAATCAAAAACACACACGGTCGTATAGTTAAGCGAAGAGAAAATGGGAAATTATCTGTTGAATGGAATTATAAAGAAGGAAAATTAGAGGGTGAAACTAAATTATTTTATCCCGACGAACGAGTAAAGGCGATTATAAACTATTCGAATGGATTGCCTAAGAAAGTATTGAGCTATTATCAAAATGGACAGTTAAACTTTAGCGGTAACTTTTTCAATGGTCAACTTGGAGGAGAAGCAAAAAGATTTTATGGTAACGGTCAACTTATGTATTCTAAAAAGCTCATTAACTCTAAGTTTGAAGGCCCGAGAAGTTTTTTTTATCCCAATGGAAATTTGAAAGAAGAAAAAAAATTTAAAAATAGCATGGTGGATGGAGAAGTAAAATTATATTACTCATCAGGAGCCTTGAGAGAGGTTTTTACACAAATAAATGAATGTGAATTTGAATATTGTAAAGGGTTAATAGATGGATTGTGGAAAGAATATTATGAAAATGGAACACCAAAATCTGTTACTACTTATGTTGTAGGTTATGAAGATGGACCGGCGAAGTTTTATCATGAAAATGGCTCTTTGAAAAAAGAAGTGACCTATTATAGGAATAAATCGCATGGTGTTGTTAAAGAATACTTTTCTAATGGAAAACTTAAGTATATAGGGCATGCGGATATGGGGAAGAGAAGCGGCTTAACCAAGTTCTTTTCAGAAGAAGGCGTTTTAACTGCAGAAAGAAATTATTTAAACAATAAACCTCATGGAATATTCAAAAAGTATTACCCTAATGGAAATATTAAGAGTGTTCAGAATTTAGAGCTTGGTTTGATCGATGGAGCGGCGATTTTATTTTCTACTGATGGCGGTATAGGGAATATATTCTATTTTGAAAGTAATAAACTAAACGGGGTTTCTTATGAATTTAATCCCCCTTCTTCTGTGTTGCAAGTAGAATGGAACTACGTTAATGGTAAACGAGAGGGTTTATCAACCATGTATGGTCCTAAAGGTGGGGAAACTAAGTTATCTTATTCGAATGATAAGTTAAATGGTTTGGTTGAGCAATTCGACGCTAATGGTAAACTGTTGGCGAGAAACCGCTTTAAAGACGACCATCTTATAGAGATTCTACCAGTTAATTAAAACACAGCCATTGGTGTAAAGAAGCTCTCCTCACCCATCAATCAATCAAAATATTTTAATCCTGCGTTTCTTACCCATACTCTTGATAAAGCTTTCCTATTAGTTTCTGTCACCTGAATAGATCCCTTATCCGTTGTAATACAAATATACAAGATTGAGATGAGTGCTGTCGACGCAGTGATTAGCCTCGCTAATAAAAGACCGAATGGCTTCGCGACAATCTTTAGCGACGCCCAGTCCTTCGAGGTAAAGATACCCTATATTATATTGAGCAATAGCATAGCCCTGGTGTGCCAACGGTTTCCATAAATTGAAAGCGGTTTTATAATCGCCATTTTGAGTTGTCTTCATACCAGCCTGATAATCGTCGGCCAGGGCAAACATCGGAGAGTAAAATAAAACAACGCTTATAAGAATAGAAAAAATGAATTTATTCATAACCACTAATTTAGTTTAGAACTTAAGGATCTCGATTTGTATTTTGAATAAAGATGAATCGTAAAATCAATATTATATGACAGATATATATTTGGAATACCGTCATCCTAGATGACCAACGGGACGAATGATCTAGGTATTTTTTCTTTGCGATAATAAGAAGTTAAAGCTTTTCTCCGATATCGGCCTCGGCAGAAGACACCAGCGATTCAATCTCTAAAATCAATTCGGGATCGGGATTCTTCCACAGTCCCCGATTGTCAGCTTCCACCAAGCGTTCCCCCATTGACCGAATGGCCAATGGATTTTTCTTTTTCAAGAATTCTTGGGTTTCTTTATCTAACAGATATCTCTCCGTAACATTCTCGTACATATAATCGACCGTCTCCGCCATTTCCAATCCGCCCTTGTACCCGTGATCTTTCATCGAATTGATCCACTTGGGATTCACCACTCGCCGCACTTCTTCTTTTAGGATTTTTATTTTCACCGTTACGGGATTCGGTGAGTCGCCAAAGTACTCCGTGACTTTGCCTTTATCTTGTGCGCCTTTAATGGTGTTGATTGCGTTGATCAACCCACCGTGGAATTGCAGGTAATCGTCGGAATCGAAAATATCGTGTTCCCACTTCGCCGCGCCGTATTCTTTTTGTGTGAAGGCAAATTCGCCCCAGTAAAAAAAGATTTCTGCTAGATCTTTTTTCCGTTTCCCATTTCTGCGAATGGATGATTTCAAAAATTCCCGTTCCGTATCGATCTGGAGCTGATCCAAAAAACGATAGAGTGATTTTTTTTCGATTCTAGATAAAGCTTGCGCACAAAATTAATTTCAGGAGGCTCGTCCAACTCTGCCGCCATATTGATAGTTTGATTCATCAAAGAAGCCAAATTTGGAAACGCGTCGCGAAAGAATCCGCTGATGCGCCCACACGTCCAAGCTTGGTCGACCTAATTTTTCTAATGGAGTGGGTTCATCTCCTGTGAGGTGTTTGTTCTCCGGTTTCCAAAACGGGCGCATCCCTAACAGAAACAGGATTTGTGCCACTTCGTCTCCTTTGGTTCGCATATCGGATGTTTACCAAAGGAGCATCGCGAGAATTTTCGCCAACTAGTTCCATTTGTTGCGGTTGGTTCCTTGTATCCTATGGAAATAACTTAGGCACAGGGACTGAAATTCAGTCGCGTGATATTGCGAACCAGCAATCACGTCCGCTGTCATTAACAGCTTGACAGTTTTGTAGGGCATCATGTCTGGCTCGCCGGAGCCAATGCCAACTGTGTAGATCATTTTTTAAGCTCCCGCCAATTTAAGGCCGATCCCAAAAGTGAGGAGAGCGGTTAAACGTCTTACAGGAATTAAATGCGCACTCAAAGTTTTCAGCCAAACGAGTTTATATATAAGGAAAGAATAGGACGCCATGACGAGAACTATCCCCGCGCTGAAAAATAAAACATAACCGATAACTGATAAGAAAGAACCAGCGGTTGCGACAGGAATCATGAAGAGGATAGCGGCAGTTCCAGCCGCGCCATGCAACATGCCAATGCCAAACAATGTTTTGCCGGATAGAGTGCGCTCCGCGTGTGGTTTTTTGTTTCTTTTATATTCGGTAAATAAGATCCAAGAACTGAGAGTGATCATGGCAAGTCCAACGATACGTTCACCCCAGGAAAACTGGAACAACTGGACACCCGACTTCATGGCGTACATGAGAGTTGCCAACCCAAATAACGTGAAGCTATGACCGAGAGCCCATTTATAGGCAAGGTTTATTAGTTTACGAAACGGTTTTTTGTTAAATATGACTGAGGAGATTGTGCAGAGGTGATCAGCGTCCATTGCATGAACACAACCAAGACAAAACGCACCCCAATAAAAGAATAGATGTTCCATGTTTATATAATGTATAGCTTTCTAATAAATGTCAGCCCGAGGAAACTTTTAATGTCATTCTGAGCTTGCCGAAGATTCTCGACGACCCATAGGATCGTCGCTACTTTTATTTTTCGAGGTATCTATGCCCCGGAGGAGCATGTTCCTCAGAAGCTTGTCGAAGAATGATCATCAAATTTTTTTGCCTTTACAAAATCATGTCACCCTGAGGTTCTCGAAGGGCGACCACCTCTTTTGTGTCTTTGCGTTTTAAGCATGTTCTTTCGAATAACCCTTAAATTAGTTTCTTAAACGCAGTTTTATTGTCCTCCACCGCCACCGTCGCCGAATCCTCCCATGCCGCCAATTCCTCCTATATCGGAGCTGCCGCTATCGCCAATGCCGCCTCCTATATCATGGTTGTCGTTCGTAGAAAAATTGGAATCGCCTCCAAAAAACTTATCTCCAACTTCTAATCGCAAAGCTTCAAAGTCGAACTCTTCGTTAGCTTCTTTAGCTTGTTCGTAAAACATATCTTGTCCGCAATACATGGCATATCCGTAAAATAGATATTTATTGTCGATCCCTATGACTCCTGAAGTGGTTTCGACTTGGCCGGGTGTATAGGTTTTTGATTTGCCATATCTTTTTGCTAAAAGCGGTCCTAATTTATTGATACAAGATTTCAGCGCGAAATATTTTCGTATCTTCTCAAACATATTAGTATGCCTTTCTATAAGACCTTGAAAAAGCTTCTGAAAAATATGCATTATTAGGGATTTTAATAACGCACAATTTTAGATAGAATAACCTTCCCATTATAGAATATATAATATTCCCCCAAAGACTTAATATATCTTATTTTAATAATATTTAAGAAGAGCGAACGCATAAATTATGGCAAATCCGGAACATTTTGACATTATAAACCAGGGTGTTGACACTTGGAATGAATGGCGGGAAGAGAACCCTGATATTAAGCCCGATTTATCAGAGTCGAACTTAATCATTCCAAGTCTAGATTATGCAGATCTGTGCGATGTTAACTTTTATGGAACCGATCTGACGGGGGTTGATCTCCATGGGGCAGATTTAGAAGGGGCCAACTTAGAAAACGCTAATATGTTGACGGCTGTTTTGGACGAAGCTAACCTGGTGGGGGCAAACTTCACTAACGCGAACCTGCGGCACGTTGATTTCATCGGCACTAATTTAAAGTTTGCCAATTTTTTTATGGCTGATCTTAAATCTACTGACTTTTCTAGAGCCAATCTTTCTTCCGCTAGTTTTTTTAACGCTAACTTGAGAGCCTCTAATTTAATGTGGAGCAAGCTCCATGGAGCTAACTTCAACCGCGCAATATTAATTTGGTCCAATTTTGAAGAAGCGATAATCCAGTCGACTATTTTTAGCGAGACAGATTTATCTAAAACAAAGGGACTGGATAAGGTCATTTCCCGAGGTCCCTGTACGATTGACCAACAAACGTTGATTCGTTCAAAAAATTTACCTGAAAGATTTTTAAGGGATTGCGGGTTTTCCGATTCTTTTATAAAAAATATTCCAACGCTTTTAGAGTCCCTCGGTTTGTCTCAAAAATATTCCTGCTTTATAAATTATTCCGAGCAAGACGAAGCTTTGGCGCAAAAAGTTCATAATGATTTACAAGAGCGAGGCGTTCGTTGTTGGTTTGCTCCAAAAATCGATAACTATAAAGGTTGGTACGTGAATATTTGCGGTAATGCTATTAGAGATAACGAGAAAGTGGTGTTATTGATTTCGAAAGAATCAATCAAGTCTGAATGGCTGAAGGCAGATGTAGAAAAAGCTCTTAAAAGAGAGAAGAGAATGAATGCGGAATTACGCACCGAATTAAAAGATAAATGCCAATTTAACTTTGAAGATTTTCAAAAAGCTAAAATATTGTTCCCCATTATTTTGGATCAGGAAGGGAAGGACGCTTTTGAAAGCTGGGTCAAAGATCTCGATTTACCTGGAGTTTCAACAGATTTTTACGACTGGGGAAACCGAGATAACTATCAAAAAAGTTTTGCCAGTTTGATGAAAGAGTTAGAGATTGAATACCCAATAGCTAACTTT
Source organism: uncultured bacterium (assembly GCA_963932495.1). Lineage (GTDB taxonomy): Bacteria > Nitrospinota > Nitrospinia > Nitrospinales > JAJDAT01 > JAJDAT01. The sequence continues at coordinate 3,303 of CAWVUN010000022.1, read as the reverse complement.
GATCAAAACTAGCTATAGAATGAGATTTTAATTTTTATTTATGTCATCACTGAGTAGTCCTTTGATGAGGGCGATGCACATTCCTACCATGATTAAGGCAAATGGAAGCCCCGAAGCTATAGCGGCAGTTTGGAGCACTGTTAAGCCTCCAGCAACTAATAAAACAGAAGCGATAAAGCCTTCTGTGATAGCCCAAAATACTTTTTGATTCACGGGTGGGTTGGGATGTCCGCCAGCGGTCAAAATATCGATGACCAAGCTACCGGAATCTGAAGAAGTCACAAAAAAGGTGATGATGACCAACGTTGACAACGCAGCGGTGATTTGCGCGTAGGGGAGTTCGTTTAAGGTTTTAAATAGCGCGGAGCTAATATTGGACAAAACCGCTTCAGCTATTGGGGCACCTTGAAAAATTTCAAGATGAAGCGCCGTTCCTCCAAATATACTCAGCCATATAAATGTAGCGATCGTTGGAGCAAAAAGTCCACCTAAAATAAATTCGCGGATGGTTCTGCCTCTTGATATTCGAGCAATGAACATCCCGACAAATGGAGCCCAGGCAATCCACCATCCCCAATAGAAAGTTGTCCAACTTGATTTCCATTCGGTTGTGGCGACTGTTTCGCTCCAATAACTGAAATATAAAATATTGCTGAAATAATCTTTAATATTAGTGGCAAACATTTCAACAATAAATAAAGTCGGTCCAAGAAAAAATACAAAAGCCACTAATAAGATGCTGACTGCCACATTAAAGTTACTTATTCGGCTGATGCCTTTTTCCAGGCCCAATACAACCGACGCGGTAGCACAGGCGGTTATCAGAGCGATAAGTATGATTTGGACGGTTTTAGTTTCTGGAACACCGACAACAAAGTTTAGTCCCGAGTTGACTTGCATAGCCCCCAGTCCAAGAGAAGTCGCTACGCCGAACATAGTTCCAACTACCGCAAAAATGTCAATACAATGCCCCCAGGGACCATAAATTTTGTCGCCTAAAAGAGGGTAGAAGCAAGATCGGATGGTGAGTGGCAGTCCTTTTCTAAAAGAAAAATAAGCGAGAGAAAGTCCCACGACCATAAAGACACCCCAGGCATGTAATCCCCAATGAAAATAGGTCATATTCATAGCCTGATAAGCGGCGGCTAGCATTTTTGCATCGGTAACGGGTGGGCTCACGTAATGTTTAATGGGCTCCGCAATACTCCAAAATACCAATCCTATACCCATGCCAGCGCTAAACATCATCGAGAACCAGGTTGGGTAGTTGAACTGAGGTTTTTCTCCTGGGTTTCCCAATCGAATTTTTCCATATTTGCTAAATAAGAGAAACAGCACAAAGCAAAGAAACGCTACGGTTCCAATGGTGAATACCCAACTCAAGTTTTCTACTATGATCGATTGAATGAAATTAAAGAATTTTTTGGATATTTCTGGAAGTAGAGTCGCAAATAAAATAAAGATAAACATTAACACTGCAGATGCTATAAAAACGGGCGGATTGGTTTCTTTAAAAAACCAAATTGGTTTAGTATTTATTTTGTGATTCATATATCAAGCGATCGCTGGAGGAAGGTTAAAGTTAAGCTTTAATTTAAATGCGTATTGTATATAGAAATAGCTCTAAACGATATCTAGTTATTTTTGATAGTCGATCAAATAAATTATTCGTAAAGCGTTATCTAGGCATGCTTACTGGTTGAATTAAGCCAAAACTTGTAAATTGAGCGTTTTTAATATACTATGCTCGAAACCACATAATGTAATATACATATATCGATAATTTTATAGTTTATTTGGGCGTTTAAATTTTTTTGCAATATGATATTAAAATGCGAGGACAGCGTCTGAATGCTATTCCCTAACTCAATAAAGGAGTGCATTCATGGAAATTTCAACCGATAAAACTGCCGTAGAAAAAGCACAAGAGTACTACGATAGTTCACCGGCAGACGAATTTTATTTTAAAATTTGGGGTGGCGAACACATTCATGTTGGTATTTATAACCACCCCGACGAATCAATAAAAGATGCTAGTCCACGAATTGTCCACAGAATGGCCAAAAAAGTCGGAATTACCAAGAATACCAAAGTTCTTGACCTCGGTTCCGGATATGGTGGAGCAGCCCGATATCTCACTAATACTTTCGATTGTGAAGTGACCTGCTTAAACCTTAGCGACACTCAAAACGCAAAAAACGAAAAATTTAATAAAGAACAAGGGTTAGATCATCTCATTACTATAGTTGAAGGTAATTTTGAGGATATTCCTTTTCCAGATAGCTCTTACGACGTTATTTGGTCACAAGACGCAATTGTTCATAGTTCTGATAGAGCAAAAGTGATTTCAGAAGTCGATCGAGTACTGAAAGACGATGGAGATTTTATCTTTACCGATTTGATGCAAACTTATGACTGCCCACAAGATGTTTTGCAACCTGTATTGGATAGAATCCACCTCGATACTCTAGGTTCATTTGGGTTTTATGTAGAGCAAGCACGAAAGCTTGGGATTGAAAGTGCTCATGTATTGGATTTGTCCGTGCATTTGACCACTCATTACCGACGTGTAATGGAAGAAACTGAAGAACGTTACGACGAAATGGTTGAAACTTGCGGAAAAGAGTATATCGATACAATGATTGCAGGATTAAAACATTGGATTAAAGCTGGAAATAACGACCACTTATCTTGGGGAATTATGCATTTCAGCAAAGGCGAAGTCGCTTAAAGCTTTCTCTTACCAAATTTAAAAGGCTCCTTCCGTTTGATGAGGAAGGGGTTTTTTTTTGTTTTTGACGATATAGATATTTAGTTCCTTATGATTCACATTAGGCAAAAATGCTCATGATATTATTGTAAACGGATCGTTTTACCTTATTACTATAAATACCATCACAACTATATTTGTATCGGCTATCTCTTAAACAATTTTCATTCAAATTATCCTTTTTGCAATTTCTTAACTTTCTAAAAAAAATATCCTCTCTCCCTATTAATTTGAGACACGCCGCACGTTTTAACAAACCATTCGAATATATTTGCTTATGATTTTTATCCAAAACTGCATCCTTATATTCCACCCAACTGCACATGGAGTTCAAGTCTTCACAACTGTAAGCTCTTAGTTGATTTAAACTGCTAGAGGGATAGTGCTTACTAATATAGTTATCCATAAAGTAGCTACCAGCAGCATCTTAAATTATCAAAAAATAAAAAAACAAACTGCAATTAATTTACTTTTCATAATAATATTTATAGCAATGAAAAAACAAGAATGTTTATGATTAATCAGGAGAAAAA
>CAWVUN010000021.1:0-10466 GCA_963932495.1 uncultured bacterium | reverse complement strand
AACTGCCATTAGCCCAAAAGCATGCACGGGAATAATTGCCTTAACTCTATTATCATGAAAATGAGATAACGTTTCTTCAAGTTTTTTTACGTCAATATTGTATGTCTTTTGATCAATATCAACGAACACGGGTTCGGCGTCACATAAAACTACGACATTAGCAGTTGCTGGCCAAGAAAAAGCTGGAACTATAACCTTATCGCCAGACTGAATATCTAGAGCCTTCAGTGTTAAAAAAAGAGCCGAAGTACAATTAGTAACAGCTATCGCAAATTTCGCACCAACATGTTGAGCAATCTGACTTTCAAACTCGCCTACCGTTTTACCTTGGACAAGCTGTCCAGAGCTTAAGATTTCTCGGATCGATTCCAAAGCATCGTCTTCAATCGCCGGGTAAGCTAGTCGTATCATTATTGAAGCTTACGATAATAGTCAGCGGTAAGCCTAATTCCTTCTTCCAAACTCATTTTTGCTTCGAAACCAAGTAATTCTCTAGCTTTTTGAACAGAGGGTATTCTTAACTCAACATCAACGTAATCTTTATTTTGAAATTCTATACTAGACTTAGAATTCAAAACTCTAATGATAGTATTTGCCAATCCGTAAATGGTCAAAACAGCTTTCTGGTTTCCGATATTAAAAGATTCTCCCAAAGCCTTATCATTAGTCATTGTCAATATAATGGCGTCAACCATGTCCTCAATAAAACACCAAGCCCGAATTTGAGTACCTTCTCCATGAATAAATAGAGGTTCGTCTTTTATCGCCCTACGCACAAAGGTGCGAATGGCTCCACCTCCAACTTGCCCCGGACCGTAAATATTAAATGGTCTTAATACCGTAGTAGGAAGATTTTTTTCTTTAAAATAGGCATGAGCAAGATGCTCCCCTGCCAACTTACTAACTGCATAAGTCCAGCGCGCTTCCCCAACTGCCCCCAGCACCGTACAATCTGACTCGTTAGAACAATACGCATTTGTCCCAAAAACTTCACTGGTTGAAAAAGTTATCACTCTAGCACATTTAGATAATTCAGCCGATGCCTTCAGAACATTTGCAGTTCCAGCTAAATTAACTTCCATAGTAGATATTGGGCTTTTAATAACAGTGTCAACCCCCGCAATTCCAGCACAATGAATGACAACGCCGGAATTCTCTATCGATTCAGCCAGTAGTTCATAATCCAAAACGCTTCCATTAATTATTTTGAGGTTTGGATGCTCTTTAAAAGGTTTATCCTCTAAAGAATTACGTGAAAAATTATCGTAAATCACAACCGCATTGTCGTTTATTAAACGACTGATCAGAGACGCACCAATAAACCCAGCTCCTCCCGTTATAAATATTTTTTTACCGCAAATCATAATCAATTCAAATCTTACTCAAATTCCTTAATTTTAATAGGACATATGAGGAAAGCAAGACCCCTTCTTTTATTAATATGGGTTGAAGTATTTTTTATAAATATTTTGAGTGCTATGGCGAGGCCGTTGAAGAAGAGAGCTTGACAGATTTAATGAAATAACGCCGAGTCTTCAGAATTGAGGAAAGGGAAACCAATAGAATAATTTTATTTTAAAGGCTATTTAGGAGCTAATATTTTCTAATTAAGCCGCGCTTAAAGTCCTTTTAATATTTCTATAACATCATCCACATGCCCTTTTACTTTAACTTTCGGATAGATCTTTTGAATTTTACCAGCTTTATCAATTATGAAAGTTGATCGCACAATCCCCATAAACTTTTTCCCATACATAGATTTTTCCTGCCACACGCCATATTTTTCCACTACTTTTTTATCCTCATCGCTAATGAGCGTAAACGGTAGTTCCTGCTTTTCTATAAACTTTTGATGGCGCTCAGGAGAATCAATGCTGACTCCTAATATTTCTGTATCTTTAAATTTTTTAAAATTATCACGAAAGTCGCACGCTTCTGTTGTGCATCCTGGAGTCATATCCTTTGGATAAAAATAAAGAACGATATTTTTTTTATTTTTAAATGAGCTGAGTTTAACTTTATCGCCATTTTGATCAATGGCCGTAAAGTCTGGCGCTTTTTTACCTTCTTCTAACATGGTCGTCTACCGGCTCGAGTTTAAATAATTATTTTTGTGCCGTAAAAACATCAAACTTGTTTTTCTTAAACAAGAAGAGTCGTTTATAAAGTCGATTTGATCGCTTCAATAGTTGCTGGCTGGACAATTTCCCAACTAGCTTCTGGTTTCTTGGTGACGGTGATGAAATCAGGCATTAGAAAAACGCTGGCCACTCCTTCTATTTCAAATATTTTTACTGCAACAGCGGACTCTGCGGCTTGCTCCGAGTTATTATAGGTTTTATATCCAGACTCCAAAGCAGGCTTGCTACAGCTGAACTTTAAAGCATTTTCGTTTGGAGTGGAAGAAACAGAAACTTCAATGGACATTTAACAAATCTCCTTTTACAAAATAGATAATGCTTCGGCTTTAAAAAATTACGAAGCTTTCGCGCTTCGAAAAATCCCAAATGAGCTGGTATAACCATGCAAATACGTTGAATCGCCCACGGGACCAATTTCGCCATTACAAAAGAAACCGCCAACTGGAACGTTCTTCAATTTATCCGCAAACATATTGGAATCATGATTTTGCGTCTCGTATAAATATTGGCCTCGACCTAAGCAAGAAAATAACAAGGCTCCGCTAGCACTTTCTGAATCTGACCGTAATGTATAATCGTCTAACATCATTTCTAAGTCTTCGGCAGAAAGCAGTTTATCTCTTAAATGAAATTGAACCAATTGACCTTCTCTTAAAAAAGTGCCTATAGAAATTGCCCCAGAGGCTCTGTCTAACCCCATAATATTTCGTATCAGAAAATCTCCTTGTTTAGGATCGCCATCTAAAGGATTCATTTCTACCCCGAGAAAAAGAGACGTCTGAATTAATTTTCGATCATAGTCAGTAGCATTCTCTATGAGCTCTTCCAACACTTTAAATGGGGGCTGGCTGTCTATTTCCTGCAAAAATGTAGTTTGACATTTAGTGACTGTGTGTACTTTGCCAATAGGACGACAACCTTGAGCCACAATAGTATCCACTTCAATATTACCGCTAAGAGCCGCTCCGACTAAACCACTATTAAAAATTTCTTCACCTTTATATAAGACATTGCCAGATCCTTGGTTTGCTCCGCTTGCGAGCCCTCCAATCTTACGGCTCTTGGGGTAAGAGAAATCCATACCAGACAAAAAATCTTCTCCTCTAAACGAAAAAGGATCTGCCAATAAAATAAAGTGTAGATTTTCTTCATTCGGAACACCAATCCAATCACGCCAAACCTTTGGTCCAGTATCCTGATCGGGTAATTCCATCCCATCAGAATAAAATAATTTAACGTCAACTCCAGGCATATAAGCACAAGTTATACTAAACGCAGGTTGATGTTCAACTTCAGACCCACCTCCTATAATTCCGCCACCAGAGCAGCCTAAAAGAGCACCCGGCTTAATAAAGGAACGTATTAAGTTTGGAATTATTGGATAATCTTCTTTGAAGTGAGGAGATACAAATATCGTCGTTAAATGCGGCTCTAAGTCTCCTAGTTCTTTCTTTATACTTTCAACAGCCTCGCGAACGCAGTCCTCGATAATGTTATTTGTCGATATTGCCGAGGCCCATTTCATGAAACTTTCTCCTAAAGAATACGCAAATTCAATAAAGTCCTTGCGCTTTTATAAAGTTTATTATTTTGTTTTGGGAAATAAAAATTTCAAAGCCGATCCAGCGGCTACATTACCATTATTAATGCAGTCGGGAATTCCTATACCAGTATATGCGCTTCCTGACAAATACAACCCAGGCAGATCCTCTACCTTTTCATTTATAGATTCAACTAGTTTTTGATGACCAACTAAATACTGCACATTCGCCTTCCTATTAACATATACGCGACAAAAAACGGGTTTTTCAGTTATTCCCATTATCGCACGCAAATCTTCTTGCACCAAACTCGCAAGAGCTTCTGGATCACGTTCTGCCAATTCTTCGTTTAAAGCCCCTCCCAAATAACAACGCAAAAGAACAAAGCCATCAGGAGCCCTTTCTGGATATTTAGAAGAGGTCCAAGTACAAGCAGAAATGTGAAATCCTTCAGATTTTGGAACTAAAAAACCAAAACCTTTGAGAGGATGCGAAAAACCATCTTTCCTATACGCTAAAGTAATCGCCGCTGTAGAAACATAAGGTATGCGATGCAATAACTCAGATAATTCAGGTGCGCATTGACTCAATAAGTTAGCGGAAATATTTGCCGGAGGAGCCATAATAATAGCATCAAAAGTTAAAGGCTCTCCTTTTTCAGGAACAACAGTCCATTTTGGGAGACCATTCCCATCCTTAAAACTAACAGTTCTAATTTTTACCTTTGGCTTAAAATTAATATGTGGAGACTTTTCTAATATTGCTTCAACCATTTCGCCTAACCCAGACTTCAAAGTCATAAACATCGAGAACGCGGGACGCGATGACTCACGTTTTGGGGCTTTCATCATTTCTCGTTTTTTTACTAACATGCCTAAAATAAGCGAACGATATTTTTGTTCTGTTTGAAAAAACATAGGAAAAGTGCTCTTAATACTCATCTTCTCCGGATCGCTTCCATAAATACCCGCTAACATTGGCTGAGCCATTCTCTTTAATGCTTCATTCCCCAAACGTCTTCTAACAAAAGACGCCAAACTCTCATCTTCCTCATCTTTTTTTTTGGGGATAATTAAATCCATCCCCATGCGAATTTTGCCAAACCAACTAAATAGCGCTGTCGTTGCAAAAGGCAAAAACTTTGTCGGCACTAAAAGGCTCAGTCCTTCGGGTAAAGTTTGCATCTTCTTTCCCACATAAACAAAAGTTTTAGCGTTTTCTGTTTTAGTTCCAACTAAACGATCCTCAAGTCCTAACCGTTTACATAAATCAATAGCCCAAGGTTTTTGACTGATGAATGAATCTGGCCCTCGCTCGACGACAAATCCATCAAATCTATCTGTTCGGATTTTTCCACCAAACGAATCTCCACCTTCTAAAACATAGCAATCGATGGGCGTGCCATTAGACACTATTTCTTCTTGTATTTTGTAGGCAGCAGCTAATCCAGCTATACCTCCGCCAATAATTGCTATCTTTTTATTCTGAGTCATGAATATCGTTCAACTAATAAGTGTTCGTTTTTAACGCTGGTTTTCTTAAAAAAAATTCGCAATCGCATCATTCTTCCGGTGGGATAGAACTAAAACTTTACGTCATGCTCCCGCTTGTTTAATTTCTTCAGTGGGGAGATATTCTTTTTCAAGACCTTTGGGAATGATCTTAAAATTAATTAAGGGAATAGCACTCTCAGGATTAAGTTTCAAAGATTCTTTAAAATGATACTCTGCATCAGGATATTCCTTTTGCTCAAGATACACATGACCTAAATTTTTATACGCCTTTGCATTGTTAGGATTAATCTTTATCGCCCCAAGATATTCTAATTCTGCTTTAGCGTATAGCTTGCGCCCAAAATAAATATCGCCCAACAAATTACAGAGCTCATCGCTATCAGCCTCTAGGGCCATTGCCTGCTTGACGTATTTCTCCCCCTCAAACGTTTGGCCTTTTCTGACACATATTTCAGCCAACGCCTTTAATGGGAACAAAAGATTCTCGTTAAGTTCTAGAGATTTTTTTAGACTATCGCGAGCTTTTGAATAATTCTTCTGAGCCAAATAAACTTTCCCTAAACTCACATGAAAATCAGGGCATTCAGGCTGAATCTCTAACGCTTCTAGAAATTTAACTTCAGCTCTATCAAATTGCCTCCACTCTAAATAAACATGACCTAAATTACTCAAATAGTAGGCATTATCTGAAGAAAGTCGAACGGCTTCCTGAGCTTTAGATTCTGCATCCCTATATTTATCCTGCTCAAGGTAAATCCCGCTAATCGCATTATATATACTTGCGTTCTCAGGGTCTAAACCAATCGCTCGATCCATATTTTGTATCGCTAAATCTTGGACTCCCAACAATTTATACAATGTTCCCAATTGCATAAATAATGCTGCTTGGCACCTTTTATCTTCGGAGACTAAACGCAATCCAGCAAAAACAAAACTTAAAGCATTTTCATAACTCTTATCAAAAAGAGAATCCATTGAAAGCACCAAATAGTCTTCAGAAGACCTTTGATCGTCAGTACGGTTATCTGCAGCCTCTAATATTTTTTCCCATTCAGGTGAGTTACGGTGATCGAGTGGGTTGGAAGCAAAATTAACAATCCAATCTTTTTCGTCAGCGGTAGGGGTGTATCTTCCTGTTTTTTTTAGACCAAACATTTAAAATTTCAGTTGAATTTATAAAGGTTAGCAGAGGGGGCATTGAATATCGAACGCTAAGTTCCGGCATTTTCATTATAACACTGTAAGTAATCGGACAACAGACTCTTTTCAAGCAATCCTCTCATTTATCCATAAAAGACAATCAATTATTTAATAATAAAGAGTCCTTTAGATAAAATTGAACTTTTTTGTAAAATATCTTAAAAAATCATCAAAATTTCGTTTTTTTACAAATCAATCCTTTTGATCCTTGTGACCCGCATCATGTTTTGGTATATTTTTATAAGAAAAATCCCCTATATTTAATTCTTTGGAGACAAAAATGAATCAAGCAATGGAAGCTTTAAAATTAGTGATGGAATTTGAAGATATCGCAAAAACTAAACTTGAGGCCGCTATTAGTACCGTCGCACATCAAGACACCAAAGATGCAATTAATAAAATGCTGGAAGACAAAAGTAAACAAATCGAAGCTGTTCAGTGGCTCATTATGGCTGAGTCTGGAAAACTAGATGTTGATAAGAAAGCAGAAGGCGGTATGTCTTTACCCGAAAATGGAGCAGAAAGAATGGCTCAAGGAAAATGCCCTTTTTCATCGGGTGAATTAGCTAAAATGGGTATCAATGTAAGCGAAGATGATCTAAAAAAGAAAAAAACTAGCTAATCTTTATAATCGAGTTTGAAATTGAATTCTCAATCTAAGTTAGACATTTTAATAGAGTGCCGAGGCTGCAAAGTCGAAAATATTTTTGGCGAATACACTCCAGACAAAATATTAGTATGCAATCAATGCCGGGAACGTTTAATTGAACCAGATCTGAATGACATTTATTCCCGGTTTGATTGTCAAACATGTGGTTTTGCAATACTGGTCCTAAAAGAAACTAAATTCAAAATAGGGGAAGCAAAATGTCGTTGTGGAAGCAATGAATTAGCTTCTTCTAATTGTTCTTCGATAATCGATAACGCTCGAGATGCTGGCGCGTTTAATATTGAAGAGGAAGATTCTCCGTCAGATGGCGATTGGTACCGTTCTGAGTCATTACAAGATGATGATTCGAATTACAATGATATGTTCGACCAAGACCCAGGAGATAACTAATCATTCAACTTGCTTGTAATAAGCTTTGGTCAAGAAATACACTTTCCATTAAAAGAATGCATAGCGAATAATTGACACGACCTTAAATATTCGATATAATTCCTTTAAATTCAAACTGTTATGAAGTCTAAGAGATCCGTGTATGAAGGAAAAAGCTCCAATATATGGTCCAGAATGGGAAGTTAACCTAAAGCAAGCAATTGAATTAATTCAAAAGCACCAAAACTTCATCTTTTGCGCAGACTTAGACCCTGACTCCGTCGGTTCCATGCTCGCTCTCTCCCTTTATTTTAATCATCTAGGGAAGAAAGTATATATTGTCATGTCCGAAGGTCTGGGGGGGGGTTTAGACTTCTTTGAAAAAATCATTAAGTATAATTCTTTAAAAGTAGTACGTAACGAAGACTCCATCAAAGAAATTAAAGACGAAATTCAATCGGTTATTTTCTTTGACACGGCAAATTCGAAGCTTGTTCCATTTTATCCAACGATTTCCCAAGAAATTCTTTCTAAGTCGCCCCCGGTATTAGAAATAGACCATCATTTTGGCGCAGACAGCGAGGAAATGACAGACTATGGCATCAAACTTTTCAGAAATGCCAACGCCAATACGGAAATTATTGCAGAGCTTCTATCTAATCTTAAAGAAGTAAACCCAGAATTTCCTAACCCATTTTTTCAAAGAAATATTCTAATAGCCTTAATCACAGGACTATTAGGCGACACTCTTGGCGGCCAAGTTGTGCCGTTTCAAGAGGACTTTAAATATTGGATGGATACACTCGGCGGTTCCCTTGGTAGTGTAACAAGGTGGAGAGCGGGCGACGAGGAACGTTTTTCAGATAAACAGAAACAAAAATTTAGTTCGCCAGATCATGTTCTTAAATACATGAACCGCCTAGACGAAACCAAGCAGCTCTGTTTAGATACCCTAATGAAAACCGTGGAAAAATTCGGTGGAGTTTCAAGTCTAAACATATTAGCTTCTACCTATGAAAGCATTAACGACATTAGTTCACCTTATGATTCTGAATGGTTTAACGAAGTTAGAGGGTTTTTGTTAAATACTGTTCCTGAACATTCAGGAAAGGTAGGTCTCGTTTACTTTCATGGGAAAAATGCTGACGGGGTAGATTGCATTTTCATGAAAATCCGTAGAGCAATCGATTACTCAGGGTTTGATCTTCGCATCGCCGAAGATGAAATAAAAAAATTATTTCCTGGCGACCAATATATGGGTGGAGGCGGCCATCCTGGTGCTGTTTCTTTCAGAGTTCAATCCATTGAAGAAAGCGAGTTTAAAAACAGGCTCCAATCTATCATTAAGCACATTGCAGATAACCTCGCTTAATTCATTTTCATCTTTCATTTATTTTTATAAAATATTTAAGACTAAAATAATAAAGGTTCGTTTTTTATTGCTGTCTTTTAATAAAATAGTTTCTTAAAAGTTCCCCCCCTTTTCTACTTTCGGTTACTGTAAGCAATTGAATATTTTTTTAACTCGCTGTTTTTTATTTAAGTATTAAATTCAAATTGTTATTAAGTAAACCGCTTTAATAAATTTCCCTAACGATAATATTGGAGAGATGATTAATCAAAAACTGAAACTCTTCATTTCTGTACTAGTATTTTTTGGAATCATTTTTCCTTCGTTGGCTTTATCTAAAGATTATATCGACAAGGAACCGCCAAAATCGCTGGACAAACCATATCCTCCAATTAACAAAGAACGAAAATGGGTTGACCAAATGCACAAGTTATCGGGAGTCTTTATCGGCGTTTTGGTAAATATGCGCGAAAACGATTGGGAAAATGCAGAAACACACGCAAGCCATTTCGTAAAGACTTATGAAGAAACTTCGAAAATAATTCCTGAATGGAAAGATTACTTCGATAACGAGGCTGCTAAAAATTTTGGAGAAACCGTTAAAATAAGAAACCCCGGAAAAATCTGGAAAACTGTCGGAGCCCTTGGTAAAACCTGCGGGAAATGCCATAAAGAAAACTATATTGCTGTTTGGACACGCCATTCTTGGCCTTCAGTTAAAAAAAATAAACTTTCTGATCCCGTAACAGAAAAAAAAATTTCATACGGTAAATTCATGTGGAAATTGGCTGGCTCTTTTCACGGGATGACGGTCAACTTTGGAGAAAAACAATTCGATCGAGCTTTAAAAGCTACAAAAAACCTAAAAAGCAGAATGATAAAGTTTAAATCCTTATGTTCTAAGTGCCATGTAGACGATTCTGTAAAAAACTTTTTTGTTAGCCCCAGTGTCTTCACGGCGATTGATTTCATTCAAGTAGGACTGGCAAAAAGCGAACCTAATGCAGGAGTTTTTTGGAAGGGAACCGGAATGATTGGAAAACAAGCTTGTAAAAGATGCCATTTGACCGCATCGGTCATGCGGAGTCATTCAAGAAGTTTGGGAAAGCCATTAATTCCATGTCATTACTCTGCCTTAATAACTTGGAACAAACATATGAGCTTCGAAAATCCGAATGATCTACAAATCTGAGTTTTTTAGAGGAACTCATTGCTCAAAAGCGTGGTGGCTTTTCCAAGAACGCACAGAATTAAAGGCGTCGCGTTCAGATGAACGCGACGTTTTCCAATTGGCTGCTATTGAAACCACCAAAAAGGCGAGAGAGTTATACCCTCAGGGAATAAAAGTTTCTGGAACTACCCAACAAAAAATAGAACAAACCCTCCATGCAGTTCAAAACAAAACTTCCATTATTTTTAACGCGCATTTTCAATGGGAAGAAGTTCTTGTTACAGTTGACATCTTGATTCTTGAAAAAAATAGTTGGAGTTTCTTGCTAGTAAAAAGTGCTGCCAAAAAAAAACGAAAACACTTGAGAGACGCTGCTCTTCAATGGAACGTCCTTAAAGCCAAAGGGTTATCTCTAAACACAGTATGTTTACTTCACATCAATACCTCTTATGTTTTAGAAAAAAAATTGGACTTGAATCAATTTTTTACTCGCCTAGATATGACTGCTG
>CAWVUN010000020.1:0-10521 GCA_963932495.1 uncultured bacterium | reverse complement strand
CAATCTCAGGCAATGTACTTATTATAAATCAAGCAGGGTCTACAAATGTGCCTTTTCCTGGCTCTCATTTACCCAGAGAAACGTTGCAATTAATTGCTAAGGGAATGACTCTTGCCGAGCAAGGAAAGTTCAATTCAGCTGATGAAGTTTTCGCGGAAGCGGCAAAAGTTAGCCCTAACTCCGCTGAAGTATTCGCCATTAGGGGAACGGCTTCCCGAATGGCAAAAAACTACCAGATGGCTAATAAACATTTCTCTCGTGCAGCAGAGTTAGATCCATATGATGAAGAGATTCTTTATAACTGGGGTATGGCAAAATTATTAGGAAAAGACTCAGATGGGGCAATTAAGCTATTCAAAAAGACAGTAGATATAAATCCTAAAAATATAATGGCCTATAATTCTTTAGGCAAAGCCTATGGTCGAAATAAGGATTTCATCAGAGAAGAGTCCAGTTATCGCAAAGCTCTAGCTATAAACCCTCAATTGGCGGTCACAAATTTTAATTTAGGCATCGTTCTCAGCTTGCAAACTAAATTTGAGCAAGCAGTGCCTTTTTTTAAAAAAGCAATTCAACTCGATAAGGAATTTGATAAACCATTTGTAAAACGGTTTCTACAACAATACAGTGCTGTTCAATCGATCAAAAAAGGACCAAAACTAGTCAACCCAGCTGAAAGCCAACAAACGTCTCTAGATAATAACACCGAACCAAAATCAGAAGGTTCGGGTCATAAAATGGAAGGCTCTTCTGGTGGAGGCAGGGTTATAAAGGAATACACAGATATTTCTGGGAAAATTTTCTTAAACTCTAAGACCATTGGCCCTGATGCTGTTGTGTTTCTCGAAACCAAAGACAAATTAAAAGTCCCAGGACAAAAGGTAGAAACAATAACAATTTCTCAAAGTAATCTACAATTTTTCCCTTCTAATTCTGCTGTCCAAGTCGGTTCAACTCTAACTTTTGTGAATAATGATAAGGAAGTCCACAACATTTTTTCAAAATCGTTAAAAAACCAATTTAATTTAGGAGCTATGGCACAAGGAGCTTCTCGTTCCATCACTGTCAAAGACGCTGGCCCTATAGTTCTTCGGTGCAACATCCACAAAGACATGATTGGAACGGTTTTTGTCTCTCCAAATGGCTATTACACGACAACAAATGAAGAAGGCGAGTACTTACTCAAAAAAGTAAAGAGCAAAGAATACATTATGCAAGTTTGGCACTCACAGTTGTATCCCCGTGAAATCGACAAACACACTAAACTCGTATCATTAGAAGGAAAAGATGAAGCGATCAACTTCGATATTCAATCCGATTCAAAACCGGGCGAAATTCATGACTTAGTAGACGCGACCGATTATGGTGCAATCGTAATGAGTATTGAAAAATTAATCTACGAATCGATCGGAGATTGGAAAAAAGGGAAAAAGTATTTGCCTCGAAAAAAGCTTCTGAAAGCAGTAACCTATCATTTCGAGGGCGAAGGCTTAAAAGGAGCCTTAGCAAAAAGTTTCAGCGAAAAAAGAAGCGAAAAACTAGAACTTGCGATCGACGACATTCGGAAAAAGATATCGGGATATTCTAAAGAAAAAATTTCTGAAGCATCTTTAAAAACAGACGCCAAAAGAGTCGTCGACCAATTGCGGAATAATGTTCGCGAACTTAAAGCGCGTATCAAACCCGGGGGAAAATAAAATTCCTTAGTTCAAAAAAGCGCATTCCTTTAATCGTTTTTTGTGTTCTTTCCGTTTTCCTCATCTTTCCAAACGAAAAGAATAACTGCCGCAATAACCACGCTGGTTACAAAACTCATAAATACTGCAAAAACTGCCCAGGCTGGTAATCCAAATAAAGTTCCCTTTATTGGCCAAAAAGGAGTCATTGCTAGAAATAATATAACTAGGATTATCCAAACCCATTTTTTCCCAGCGGGATCTTGAAAATCAGGAGTATGAACACCCTGCTTTTCATCTTGATGGGCATTATTTTCCAAAAAATGGTTCCCTTATTTATTAAGGATAAACACCCTGTTCCATCACATTATTAGCGATTTTTTCTACAGCAAGGCCATAGCAGCTATGCGGTAGCTGGAAACATTGTCGCGCCTCCAATAACGTTCCCGTATTGACTGAAACGCCATACGCATCGTATCATCAAGACCAGACCTCACCAGATCAATTTCATCGGCGCCCTGCAATAAGGCATTTTTTAATTCACCTGAGATAGGAGTTCCAGAGCTTTCAATAGCTTCGATAAGCTGTAAGCTCTGCTTTTCTTCATGTCTGCGTTGTATTCTTCCCAATCGGATATGAGAAAGATTTTTTATCCATTCAAAATAGGAGACGGTTACCCCACCAGCGTTTAAATAAGCATCGGGAATGATCATAACTCCTTTTTGACTTAAGATCGCATCCGCTCCAAATGTAATAGGGCCGTTAGCAGCTTCTGCAATCAATTGGGCTTTAACTCTAGAAGCATTCTCCTGGTTAATCAGTCCTTCTAGCGCAGCAGGAATGAGGATATCACATTCCTCTTCCAACAAAACGGAGGAATCATCAAAATATTTACCTTTAGGATACCCCTTAATACCTCCACTATTTTTGCGATATTCAGCTAAATCTTCAATTTGAATTCCATCAGGGTTTAAAATTCCTCCTTCATATTCCAAAACAGCAATAATTTTAGCCCCATCTTCTTCTTCTAAAATTTTCGCAGCATAGTAACCAACATTACCTAAACCTTGAACGATCACTTTTTTACCATCTAGAGTTCCATCCATTTTTGCTTTCTTAACGTCTTCTGGATGTCTGAAAAACTCGCGCAAACCAAAAACGACACCTTGACCAGTCGCTTCAACACGTCCGCGAATTCCTCCTTGCGAGACAGGTTTACCAGTAATACAAGCCATATGGTCAATATCATCCATTCGATGAGCTTTATAGGTACTGGCATCATGCCATTTCCCTTGGTCCCGTGCCCATGTCCGGACTAGGGACGTTAGTAGCCGGCCTAATATAATCTTTTCTCATCAGTTCAAAAGCAAACCTTCGGGTAATTTTTTCTAGCGATTCCTCGTCGTATTTTCTAGGGTCAATCGCAAGGTCCCCTTTGGAGCCTCCAAAGGGGACATCGACTAAAGCGCACTTATAACTCATCAACGCGGCAAGAGCTTCTACTTCATCTTGATTTACATTTGCAGCAAAACGCATTCCACCTTTAACAGGTAATTTATGTTCTCCATGAACATCTCTCTAACCGATAAAGCTTTCAATCTTCCCATGGATTTTCACCGGAAATCTAACTTGATAAACATTATCAACAGACTCTACGTAATAAGCTAATCCAGCTGGTAGATCAAGAGTCGCAATAGCCATTTCTACTGTCAAGTTAACACTCTTTCTAAAGCTCACCTCATTAGGGATATGTCCTGTCAAGCTAGTTCCTCACTGATTATTCTCAACCGCATTAATAATTGACATTCCGAAAAAAACCAAGAGAAATCTATTTAGAGTTTGATTAACATCTATTACAACAATAGTGTATTATCTATCGGTAATTCCAACAAGTTCATAATTCAAATATTTAGTATAATCACCTGTGAAAATGGAACAAAAAACTTGCAAATTGACTTTCTCTACAAAAGGGAAAAGATGTTCATAACATTACCAACAAAATTTCCTCTTGGGTTGACGACCAAAACTTTGAAAAAGGGCTTCGAACAATATTTATAAAAAACTCTTCAGCAGAACTGGTAATCCAAGAAAATGCAGATCCAGATATCTTAATAGACTTAGAACATTTTTTAGTCCGCATTGCCTCAGAAAGTGAGAACTAACCTCCACTCCGCTGAGGGACCCTATAACATGCCTTCTCATATAAGGTCGACTCTCACTCAAACTCAACTATCGATACCGTTAGTTGATGGGCAATTAGCTCTAGGAACTTCGCAAAGTATTTAGCTGTTTGAACATCGCGATCTTCCTTTTACCCGCAATATCGTTTTGCATCTTTTGGGAAAATGATACATTCATTAGAAAGTAAAACCAACAACCTCCCGCAAATTATTAAATCAAATCTCCCTATCATTTTAATAATTATTGTGGCAGCGGGAATTAGACTCGCTTATTGGTTCCAATTTCAAGCAAGTCCGTTCGGCCCAATTTTAATGGTCGATGCCGAAGGATACCATTTAAAAGCTTTAAAGTTATTGACTGAGGGTTGGGTAGGAAATTCTGCATTTTATCAAGCTCCGCTTTATCCTTATTTTTTGGCCATAATTTATAAAGTATTTGGATCCTCCACAGCAACTGTCCAGGCAATTCAAATTGTATTATCAGCCGCTACCGTTTGGTTGGTTTATAAAATTGGAGAAAATCTTTTTTCACATAAAGTCGCTCTTTTAAGCTCTGGATTATGCGCTTTTTACGGACCATTCATCTTTTATTCGATTCTAATCCTTAAGGTTACCCTCTCTTTATTTTTTTCTTGTCTTTTCATTTTGACACTATTGTGGGCTTGCGATTCGTTTAAAAAAAAGCTGTTTTTTTTTGGTGGGATTTTATTGGGTATCAATATCGCCCTAAGGGGTAATTTTCTTTTGCTATATCCCGCAACGGCCTTGTGGATATTATTTTACTTTCCAAATATTAAAACCGCAAAGAAACTAATAAATCTTTTAGTTTTTACGTTAGGAATGGCGCTTTGCGTTCTCCCAATGACGTTGCGAAATAATTTACTATCAAACGACTTAGTTATCACAAGTTATCAAGCTGGTGCTAATTTTTATATCGGCAACAACCCAGTCGCCAAAGGCAACTACACTACTTTGGGATTTGTAAGAGCTAATCCACTATTCGAAGAAACAGACTTCAGAAAAAGAGCCGAAACTTTGGAAGGGCGTCCACTTAAACCCTCGGAAGTTTCTCGTTTCTGGTTTAAAAAAACTTTTCAATTTATAATCCGTTATCCAACACATTTTTTACGCCTACTCAGAACAAAATCCTCTTTCTTTTTTAATAACTATGAAATCCCTGACAATTACGATTACCAATTTGTGAAAACTTTGGTTCCATCATTGAATATAGGAGCAGTTTCATTTGGCTTTATTTTACTTTTATCTACTTTAGGAATAGCTGTTTTTCGTTGGGTGGGTTCAAAGTTTCTTTTAATCTATATTTTCCTAATCACCTATACAGCTTCAGTTGTTTTATTTTTCGTAACTTCTAGGTATCGAATCCCCATAGCTCCTATTTTATTGCCTTTGTCTGCGTTTTTTATATTAGAGGGAGTTCAAAAGATAAGAAACTCAAGTCGTAAGGAAATACCTTTTGTTGCAACGGTTTTTCTAGTAATGGCTTTCATTGCTTTTAAACCTATTTCACTTGTAGACTTTTCATTTTCATATAAAGGCATAGGATTAGCTTACGAAAAAAAAGGTCTCCTTCAAGACGCCCTGCAACAATATCAAAACGCAGAAAATATTAAACCTGGAAACGCTAAAGCAATTTACCATATAGGAGCTATTTATTTTAAGCTAAACAATATTCAAAGGGCTGAAGAAACTTTGATAAAGTCTATCGAATTAAATCCTAAATTTGCCGAATCTCATTTCGCTTTGGCAGAAATTTATGCAAAAAATGGTCTAAGACAAAAAGCAATACTGTCATACAGAAGTGGCCTGAAAGTTAATCCCGCAGACTATAATTCTCATTTCAATTTAGGTGAATTGTACCGATTAAACGGAAACATTAAAGAAGCAATCAAAGAAAATACCATTGCTCTTAGACTAAAACCTGATTTTGCAGACGCTCACTTCAATATCGGAGGACTCTACATTCTATCCAATAATTATAAAGCGGCAAAACTACACTATGAACGAGCCAAAAAGCTAGGGTTCAAAATCCCAAAAGTTAATCGCGATAAGTTGAACGATTTAATAACTTCAAACGCCAGCTCACACTAATTTCTAAATATGACTTTTCGCTATTTATTTGCAATCCACGATACAAATAAAACCTAAATAAAGAATTTACTTTTGCGACATAATTGAAACGTTCTGCTAAAGATAGACCAACATGAAATCAATGCGAGGAATTAATTTTTCATAGTTTCGCATTACACTATCATCGCTTTAATCAAATTTTAACGCTTTAGAATTGATATGGCTGAAGAAGAAGATTTAGAAAAACCAACTGAAGAAGCTGAAGAAGAAGGTGGAGGAAAGTCTAAAAAGAAAACAATAATAATTGCCGCTGCCGTTTTATTGCTAGGCGGGGGTTTGGGATTTTATTTCACTCAAGGTAATTCTGAATCTGAGAAAACAACACAAGAAGAAGCCCCAAAAATAAATGAGCAGTTTGATCTAGCCAAAAATTTAATTGCAGAAAAAAAATATGAAGACGCTAAAGTTATTATAACTGCTCTATTAGCTGCAAAGCCAAAGAATATAGCTTATATAATCTCCGGCGTACAATTGGGATTGATGATGGGGCAAGTGCGTGTTGCTTTTCCCTTAGCAGAACAAGCTATAGAACTGGCCCCCCGATTCAGGAATCGCCCATGCTCTTTTTAGCCGGCTTAATTATTTAATAGGGCGTATGGATGTAGCGTTAAATCACGCTCGGAAATCTCTTAGACTTAATCCAAAATTGCCGATGTCTTTCCAAGTCATTGGCAGCATCTACATGCGAAAAGGAAAAAGAAAAGACGCTATCAAAGTATTGAAGCAAGCTGCCATTTTAGACCCAAAAGACAAAGTAACCAAATACATATTAAGCGAAGCCTATTTAAAACTGAAAGATTATAACCAAGCAATTAAATATGCAAATGCGGCTTTAGAACTAGAATCTAATTTACCAGGTGCACACTATAATCTAGCCAAGTGTTATTTGATTAAAGAAGATGCTTTAAATGCTATGAAACATATAGATCTAGTCGAAAAGCAATACCTTGAGGAGAAAAATATTCAGTTTTCCTCACAAGCAAGACAATTAAAAGGTATGATTATGAAACAGTTTGATATAGAACTAAAAACCTAAACGGCAACTGAGTCGTAAAGCCCAAATCAAGAATTACTCTAATAATTATATATTTTCAGTGATTTCTGGAAACACCACGTAAAACATCAAATAGGCCATTCCCAAAGTAAGAATTAAATTTAACGATTGACCGCAAACATACAAAATAAGCGGCTTTCCACCTTTAAAGTAGCCCTTCAATTCTCTAAAGTCTGTAGACAATCCAATACTGACAAAAGCCAAGCAAAAAAACCACCCTCTCCAAATTTTGGTCCATCCTGAAATAACCCCATGCGTTATTACAGCTTCTCCCATATCATGCCCCATAGTTTCATAGATTAATGAAAGGACAATTGATACGGCAAGAAACCCAATAACAAACTTGGGAAACCTATACCAGATTTCCATTACTATAGGTTTATTTGCATTGGAATCCCTCTCCACCTTTATGGACCAATATAATGCGACACCGAATGCAATCACTCCGATTAATATATTCTGGATCATTTTGATCGTAGCCGCAATGAACATCGCCTTATCGCCTAAAAAAGCTCCTGCGGCTGCAACGGCACCCGTAGCGTCTATAGTTCCTCCCATCCAAGCACCGCCAAGAACTGGCCCCATACCCACAGCTTTTATGAAATTCGGCATCACTACCATCATGATGGAAGTAAATACCAACGATAACCCTACAGCCAAAGTTAATTCTTCTTTCTTTGCTCGACAAGCAGCGGCAGTAGCAATAGCGGCAGAAACTCCACAAACCGACATATCTGCGCTTATAGTCATAGTCAGCGATTTGGAATCAATTTTTAATATCTTTTGCCCAAACCAATAAGTTGTTAAAAGAACTATTGGCGTAACCACCCAAGCAACAAAAATTCCCGGCAATCCTATATTTAATACTTTTCCAAATAAAACTTCAGCTCCCAGTAATACCAAACCCGTTTTTATGTAATATTCAACTTGTATGGCTGGCCTAACCCAATTAGGAGTACCAATTGTATTTGATATAGTGATTCCAAATGCAATTGCCCAAGCGGCATATCCTATTCCTAGAGTCTTAGCGTCGGCTTGAGCCGCGCATAAAAAAGCCAATACAGCTAGTCCAAATATCAATCCAAACCCTCTTATAAAAAGATAAAAATTTCCTCCCATACAAAACCACCCAGCACCAAAGAAAACTCCCATAACAATACCTAATAAAACTAAATATCCGATCTGGTTGTAAGGTTTGATTTTAGTTTTCTTTCGAGCAGACTTGGTTTTACGAATCTCTTCTCTATATCTAATTATGAGATCTTCCGCAGCTTGATTTAAAACTTTATCTTCAAATCCCATCCTCAAAGCGACCTCTTCAGCTTCTAGAGAACGAACCCGCAGAGCATCGCTTTTTTCTTTGAGGTCTAAAAAATGCTTCCTAGCTTTTTGAGCCTTCTGCTGAGCTTTCTCCGAGGTCAGTCTGAGCGAGATAAGTGGATCATCCGACCATTTGTGAGGTTTATGCGTCCAACGCTTAATCCTTTTAGAATAATCCTCTCCCGTGGCCTTCAACTTACTTTTTCTATCTAGGGAGTCGTACCAACCTATCGTTCGGAAAGGAGCCTTCTGGGCTTCCTTTTTCATAATGAGGTTATCTTCTTCTAAATTTGCATCAATCTTTTGCGGTGGATTGGGTAAATAAATGAGTAACCCTAGGACAATCAGGAAAACGCTAAGCCAAATAGCCCAATAGTCTTCTTTTTTCCATAGATCGATCCATTCGCTCGGCTTTAATTTTTCAACGCTTTTTGAGTCTTCCATTAGTTCAGAATCACCTTCAACTTATTAAAATTTTTTAGAGATAAAATTTAACAACTGCTCATTTCTAGGAGGATTCGTAAGACAAAACGCTTATGACTATTATAAAGAAAGATAGGTTTTGAATTAAAAAAAAAGTGCTATACAATAATGAAAATAGTTACGAGAGGGTTTATGCAAACTCGGATAAAATCAATCATTTTCTGTTTTTTGGTTTTTGCCCAAGGTATTCTGGGATGGGGTTGTTCCACTCCGGCCATGTATAATTCATGGAAAGGAGCCCACGTTTCTGAATTAATTAAAGAGTGGGGTCAGCCTGACAAAAAAGTGCCTCTAGAAAAAGGCCGCTCACTTTTAATCTATAATAAAATACCAGGCGAAACACAGGTTACTTATTTAAATAATTATTCTCCCCCGACCAAACTCCTTAGATTTTATGCCAATAAAAAGGGAATAATATACAAATGGAAAGAAAAACCTCTTGTCAAAAGCTTATTTAAAAAATAGTCTTTTGAAATATCTCCTAACCTGCATATTCTTTTTTATTTTCTTTTCGGATAGCTATGGGCAAAACTCCTATATCCACAAGATAACAATCAAGGGCTTTAGGATCTCTGCAGACATTCATGGGGTCCCCATAACGGAAGTCATAGACAAACTTAGTAAAGCAACCGGAATCCACTTTGCATACAGCTATCTGCCTAAAGTAAAAGTCTACTCTAAAATCAACAATCAATCCCTTGAAAAGGGTATCAAAAGTATTTTGCCCTTAAATACTATACTCATCCATTCAGAAATTATATCTTCAAAGTATCCAGGCGAATATAAGCCAATTAAAACCGTAATTATTCTTCCGTCTTTGAAAAAAAAAGATACAGGAGAAATAGCCTCAGCTTCAAAAAATCAACCGCCTGATTCTTTCTTCTCCACCCCGACTACTAAAACGGGAACCGCTGAAGCAAAGTATCGGCACAATGAATATCAAGTAGGCATAGAAACGCTTTCAAATAAAGTTGAAGAAAGCGTAGTTGCTTATCATTGGCTTTCACAATTAAATGACCCTGATTTTATAATTCGGCTTGAAGCAATTAAGGGACTGGGTGAGTTAGGTTCTGATACAGCTCTACAAGCACTCTACCTTGCATTAGGAGATGAGAATGAAACAGTTCGCGAAGAAGCACAAAATAGATTACTAGATATTGATGAACAGAAGTCTTTTCAATCGATTCAAGACCGGCTGAATTCAAGCAATCCAATTCTACAAAACTATGCTTTAGAAACCATCCAAATCCAACGGGGAGATCGCTGGGAAAGATTGTTAGAAGACACAATTCAAAACAAAAGTTTGGCCCCCGAAGCGAAAAAGAAAGCGATGAAAACTCTTAACATAATTCGCAAAAATTAAATTCTCTCCTTTACCCCAACCTAGAAAAAACTTTATTCCGCTAAGAAATTAGGGTCTAGCTTTCTATTTTTTTTTAATCTTTCCGGGAAAACGACTTCCACTACTTACTAGATTTTTACCCTTACTAGTAGATCGAGTGGATGGTTTTTTACTTTGAGGTCGTCTGGGACTCGAGCTACTACCCGTCCATTCCTTACTTTGAGGTCGTCTGGGACTCGAGCTACTACCCGTCCATTCCTTGTTTTGAGGTCGTCTGGGACTCGAGCTACTACCCGTCCATTCCTTACTTTGAGGTCG
>CAWVUN010000019.1:0-10533 GCA_963932495.1 uncultured bacterium | reverse complement strand
GTTTTTCGGCAAAAGCTAGAATTTCTTTAGGAGTGGATTTTCTACTTTGGTTATAAAATGAATCCGAATTAATATTTATAACACCCATGATCCAGTTTTTTTTTTCGGAAAATTTAAAACTCATAAGATTTTAAAAATGTCACAATCTAGATAACTAAAGCAAAGGTTTTTTTTCGAATAGGCAGAAAATTGAAAAGATTCAATCCCCGGTCTAAAGTTGAAAGGTTCGGGAAGTCAGTCCGACAAATGACTCGGAATTATCAGTTCCATCGATATAGTAGAGTAAGATTTAGAACCTAGGACTTAGATCCTTCGGCACCTCTAACGAGGCGACTCCAGGATTACGTGGACAATAGTTATTTGCTTTCCAATGTTTTGTTTTCGGGTTTAATCAGTGTGATTTGACCAAAAAAAGAGGTGTTTTTTATAATACCTGCGCTTTAAGGATACCCAAAATAATATTAAGCCTATTACTTATCAATTAATTTGAATTCCATGAGTGGAGTCCCAATTTCTACGTACTCCCCCTCCTCTATATAAACCTCTTCAATAACCCCGGCTTCTGGTGCCGTCAAGGTCCAGTAGCCTTCCGCTACTAATTCTGCTACAGGCTGACCTTTTTTTACTGTATCTCCTGGTCCGACTAAATATTTATCAACTTTGCCAGTTTCCATTGTCGGATACATTTCTTCCATATATATATAAGGATCAAATTCTTCGTTTTCTTCCATGACTTTAATTCCAAATCCAATTGAGAAATAAAAGTTTTAACTGTATTGATACTTAAGATACAATTTAGGATCTTTAAATCAACGCGTAAAAAAAAGTTTTCCAAAATACTCATGAAAATAAAACTACAACCAGGCGACGGGCTTTACGAACCTCTTTCGAACAATACTGGGGAGATCCTAAAAGTTATCCCTCACCCAAATGGAAAAATTGTCCTCATCCGTTGGCGAATGGAAGGACAACTACATCACGACACTGAGCATTTTTACTCTAAAGTCGCTAGAAGTATCAAACACGGAGAAATGGAATACACCCCAAAACTTGATTCCTAAGATCGTTTTGAAAATAGTATTCCGAGGTGCTATTCTCACTTTTTTTACCTTAGCTTTTATATACCGTGTGCTTTGGGCGCCCAGCCAAAATATTTTCTTTTCCCCAATTAGCGACATCTTTAAATTTTTGAGATCCCATAAAAACATTAAAGTTATCTTCCGAATCCCATGCTGATACGATTAAATATGATTGAGGATCACTCACGTCTTTATATAAAGACGACTCGCCATGACCTTCCATTTCTTCCATTACTTTTAAAACACTGGCAAAAACGTCTTCAAATACTTTTTCTTTGCCAGGTATCATTTTATAATTCATTCCTATTGTAACCATTGTTCCCCCTATAAAGTTAAGCGGCAACCGCTTTGGGATAATCTAAATTTTCAGATGGTTCAAACGCTATTTCATCTAAATTAAATAATTCTTTTAACTTTCTAACATTTTCTAATTTATGTCCCTTATAAAGCGAAAGCTTTTTACTCGGAACTTGGAAACAAATCTTTTTATTTGACTCAGGTAATCTCTTTACGATTGAGGACAGTTCGTCAAACCCAATTTCACAATCTATGAGATATCGGATAGAAGGGTGATAAGGACCCGCAACAAAGTTTTCCAACATACTTGGTTCTGCATGCAGCCCCAAGCGGACGATTGGAATATTTCTCTGCCTAAATTTCAAAACAACATTTTTTAATGTGCCTACCGTTCTATCTAAACTCCATGGAACAAACTCTTTTCGTAAAAACATTTCATGGATCTCAGTATTTTTGATAACCAATGTGGGGTAAATTCTAACGAAATCTGGGTTCCAGTTTAAAACATCTTCAACTGTTTGATAAAATGTTTCTTCGCTATCTCCTGGTAAGCCAGACATCATTTGAAGACCTAAATTAAACCCAAAATCTCGGATTTTCTTTACCGCTGTATCCATCGCAGACCAAGTGCACTTTCTACCAGAAAGCTCCAGCACATTTTGGTCAGTCGATTGAATACCAAGTTCAACTGTTTTAACGCCAAATTTCAACAAGGAAGTTAAAACGTCCTCATTTATGAAAAGTGGGTGAGTAGAAACGCGAATCGATTGAATTGTTCCATCTTCTAACCAAGGTTGTACAATAGAAAATAAGCTTCTCTGTCTTTCCATAGGCAGTCCTGTGAAACTACCACCATAAAACGCAACTTCACGCTTAAGAGGTAAAGAGCCCGAATCCACTTCTCCTAAATATTGATTGAGTGTAGATTCAATCATCTCTTTATCTGCTTTGTTACTAACTCCAGAAATATTTTTTTGATCGCAGAAGGCGCAACGGTATGGACATCCCTGATGAGGAATGAATATTGGAATGATCAATCGTTCGCGAGGCATGGTTATTTAGGTTGATTTGAACTCTGAATAACAAGAAGAGCTTCTTGCGCTGCGGCTTGCTCAGCTTGTTTTTTATTTTTTCCCTTACCAGATCCAAATAACTTTTTTTTCACTAAGACAGCTACTTCATAAGTCTTTTGGTGGTCAGGCCCTGTTTCATTAATAACCTTATAATTTGGAATACAGCTAAACTTATTTTGTGTGAGTTCTTGAAGTTCGCTTTTATAATCTCGATATTCACTTGTTTTAGCAACTATATTGATTTCTTCTTTCAGCAACGGAAGAAGAATTTTATTAGCCGAACTCACCCCGCCATCTCGGTAAATTGCGCCAGAAACAGCTTCAAATGCATTTGCTAATAACGAACTTTTGGTACGTCCTCCAGAAAACTCTTCGCCTTTTCCCAACAATAGAAACTCGCCAAGATTTAAACCGCTAGCAACAACGGCTAGACAACTTTCTTTGACGACAGAGGCTCTAATTTTGGATAGGGAGCCTTCTGTATAATCTAAAAAAGTAAGGATACAATAATCGCTGACTATCAAATCTAAAACGGCGTCTCCTAAAAACTCAAAACGTTCGTTATTCTTCATGTCCCCGTCACGCTCATTGGTATAGGACTTATGGGTCAACGCTTTATTTAATAAATAAGAGTCGCTGAATTCATAACCCAGCGTTTTTTCTAAAACTGATAGTTGATACAGTCTTTCTTTGGAAAGCATATTAGTTGTTGAAACGTTTAAAGATCAAAACCCCATTGGTTCCGCCAAAACCAAACGAGTTGGATACTGCGTAATCAATCTTTATCTCTCTAGCTTGGTTAGGAACGTAATCCAAATCGCATTCAGGATCGGGATTTAAATAATTAATCGTAGGAGGTAAGACTCCTCGATGAAGAGCAAGAATAGAATATATAGCCTCTATTCCACCAGCTGCACCTAAAAGATGTCCTGTCATCGACTTTGTAGAACTCACGGGAATTTTTGTATCGGCTCCAAAAACGGTTTTAACAGCTTGCGTTTCCGTTGCATCGGCGGCAGTTGAAGTGCCATGTGCATTGATATAACCTATATCTTCAGGATTAATCCCGGCATTTTTAAGAGCCAACTTCATACATCGTGCCGCTCCTTCTCCTCCTGGAGCAGTAGCTGTAATGTGATAAGCATCGGAATTTAATCCATACCCAACAACTTCGGCTAAGATATTTGCGTTACGTTTTTTTGCATGCTCCAGTTCTTCCAAAATTACGACGCCACTTCCCTCTCCCATAACAAAACCATCACGATCAACGTTATAAGGACGACTTGCTTCTTGAGGTGAATCGTTTCTTGTGGACAACGCTTTTGCCGCGTGGAAGCCGCCAATGGCCAATGGCGTAATTACTGACTCAGTACCGCCAGCAAACATGATATCTGCATCGCCATATTGGATAAACCTGGCGGCGTCTCCAATCGAGTGTGTACCCGTTGCGCAAGCAGTGACAACGCAGGAATTAGGGCCTTTAGCTCCAAAATGAATCGAAACCTGACCCGATGCGAGATTGGAAATCAGCATGGGTATAAAAAATGGAGTGATTTTTTTAACACCCCGTTCTTTATAAACGTCGTAATACTTTTCAATTGCAGGCAGACCGCATAACCCAACGCCAATCAAAACTCCTACTCTTTCGGCATTTTTTTCGGTTATTTCAATCCCGGATTGTTTGGCCGCCATTTTGGCACTAGCAATAGCAAAATGAATGAAGCGATCCATTTTCTTTTGCTCTTTGTGTTCGATGTAATCTGATACCTCGAACCCATCAACCTCTCCAGCAATTCTTACAGGAAAACCTTCAACATCAAACCTAGTAATTAAGCCAATACCAGACTTTCCATTACATATAGCATCCCAATTTTCCTCGACTCCTACTCCCAAGGGGGAAACCATTCCTGAACCTGTTACTACAACGCGCCGTTTCATGAATCTCCGTAATGCTCAACTAATTTATATGATCTTTTATATAATCGACGGCATTTTGAACCGTTGCAATTTTTTCAGCTTCTTCATCTGGAATTTCTATATCAAATTCCTCTTCTAAAGCCATTACCAACTCTACTGTATCCAAGGAATCCGCTCCTAAATCGTCAATAAACGAAGCGGTACTGTTAACTTGTTTATCTTCCACCCCTAATTGATCGATAATTATTTCATGGACTCGTTCTTCAACTGACATTTTTAACTCCTTAAACTAAAGAAACTACATCAACATTCCACCGTTAATATTGATTACTTGACCTGTAATATATTTTGCTTGATCTGAAACCAAAAACCCAACGCAATCAGCAACATCTTGAGGACTTCCAAACTTACCTAGTGGAATTTGTTCCATCATGGCATTACGAACTTTCTCGTCTAGCTTTTGAGTCATTTCCGTATCGATAAAACCAGGCGCGACAGCATTCACAGTTACGCCGCGCGAAGCTGCCTCCCGTGCTGTCGTTTTAGTGAGGCCAATCAAACCTGCTTTAGCCGCCGAGTAATTTGCCTGACCAAAATTACCCATCACTCCAACAATCGAGGCTATATTCACAATAGACCCCGACCTTTGTTTCATCATTTGTTTTATAGCTTGTTGGGTACACAAAAAACACCCTTTAAGATTGGTCGATAAAACTGAGTCCCAATCTGCTTCCTTCATTCGTACCAACAATCCATCCCGCGTGATACCAGCGTTATTCACCAATATATCCACCAATTTATGATCTTTGGATATAGAGTCAAAAACTGATTGAATCTCTGAAGAGTCAGTAACATCTATTCGCACGGCTGATGCGGCTCCGCCATAACTTTTAATACTTTCAGCAGATGTTTCTGCGGCTTCTAACTGGATATCGGCAAGAACCACATGGGCTCCATCTTCCGCTAAATTGCGGGCAATTGCCAAACCGATCCCTTGAGCACCACCAGTTACCAAGGCTATTTTACCATTTAATCCCATTTAAAACTCCAAAATATATCTCAATTAGGTCTCAAACAAACTTTAGATTCATCAATCTCTCTATAATCGACCCGTTAAGCTTCAATCAAAAGTAGCAACTGCTTTATCAAGAGACTCCCTATCTCCAATTGGAATACAAGGTATTGATTTATCGTAACGTTTCATTAGCCCAGTTAATACTTTACCGGGACCTAATTCAACAATTCTTTCTACTTTTTCAGCAACCATATACCCCATTGTTTCTGTCCATCTAACCGGAGAACAAACTTGCCGAACTAGCGAGTCTCTCGCATTCGCGCCAATTGTTACTGGAACACAGTCTACATTTGTAACTACTGGGAATTTAAGATCGTTAAAATTCGTTTCTTCTAGTTTTACTTTTAGTTTAACTTCGGCAGGTTTCATGAGGGAACAATGAAACGGGGCACTAACTGGTAATAAAACAGACTTCTTAGATCCAGACTTTTTAGCCTCAACAATAAACTCTTCCACAACA
Source organism: uncultured bacterium (assembly GCA_963932495.1). GTDB lineage: Bacteria > Nitrospinota > Nitrospinia > Nitrospinales > JAJDAT01 > JAJDAT01. The sequence goes on along the minus strand of CAWVUN010000019.1, from coordinate 4,632 downwards.
CTTTTATGACCCGCTACCACAATTTGACTGGGGCTGTTCATATTCGCAGGCTGAATAATATTATCTTCCCGCGAAAGTCGATCGCAAATCTCTTTTATTACTTCAAAGGACAAACCAATAATTGCCGCCATGGCACCAACTCCTACAGGAACTGCTTCCTGCATATATTGACCCCGCTTTTGAACAACCGTAACTGCATCTGAAAATTCCAAAGCACCAGCAGCTGTTAAGGCAGAAAACTCGCCTAAGCTATGTCCCGCAGCAACCACGGCATCTATACCATTTTCCCTGAGGCATTTCAAGGCTATAATACTGTGAATTAAGATGGCTGGTTGGGCATTTTCCGTTAATTTTAATTCCTCTTCAGGTCCTTCAAAACAAATACGAGTTATATCTTTTCCAAGAAGGTCGTTGGCCTGATCGTACATGTCTTTTGCCCATGCGAAGCCTTCGTAAAAATCTTTACCCATTCCTACAAATTGGGCACCTTGTCCTGGAAACATAAAGGCGGTTTTTACCACTTAACTAGAGCCGCTCCCCAAGTTAAACCCGCTCCTAAAACGGGCATTAATATTAAATCTCCAGCTTTAATTTTACCTTCACTGTTCCACTCATGTAATGCAATTGGAATTGAAGCACCTGAGGTATTCCCATACTTATGGATATTCACAGCTACCTTATCTGACGAAACTTTAAGTTTTGATCCCAAGGCATCAATGATTCTTTGATTTGCTTGATGGGGAATAATCCAGTCCACGTCGTCCAAAGTGTAACAGTTATGCTCCAACGCTTCCAAAGAAACTTCGGCCATTCTTCTTACTGCTAATTTAAAAGTCGGCCCGCCATCCATTTTGATTACAAACCTGTTCTCATCTAATGCTTTTTGAGAAATTCTCTCTTTCCCAAAACCTCCAGGATTTGTAATTAAATCCGTATAGCTTCCATCTGAATAGATATGGGTCGAAAGAACGCCTTTTTTTTCATCAGACTCGCTTTTTGACAAAACCACTGCGCCAGACCCATCTCCAAAAATTACGCAAGTAGATCGATCTTCCCAGTCGACAATCCGCGAATTCACCTCGCTTGCAACAATTAGAATATTCTCGTAACGACCCGATTTTATATATTGTTCTGCTATCGAAAGCCCAAAAACAAAACCAGAACATACTGCTGAGATATCATATGAAGCACACCTACCTGCCTCCAGCTTTTTTTGCAAGAAACAAGCCGTTGAAGGAAAAACAATATCAGGAGTGGACGTGCAAACTATGATCATGTCCAAATCTGTAGAGTCTAAACCAGCCATTTTTAAAGCTTGCTTCGAAGCTTCCAACGCTAAATCGGAAGGAGCTTGCTCATCTGAAGCGATATGGCGTTCTTTTATTCCAGTTCTCTCCGTAATCCATTCGTCTGAAGTATCAACTATCTTCTCCAAATCGAAATTTGTAAGAACCTTTTCAGGGACATACATTCCAGTCCCCTTTATTTCAGCTTTGAACAAAAAATTTTCTCCAGTTAGAACGATTTAGCTATGAGTTGAAAAAGAATTATTCAGCAGCCTCGGGCTTAGGGTCAGACGTTTCTCGTGGTTTTGAAGGTTCAGGCGATATAGAATCTTCAGAAGAAGCAGAAGTTTCGGAAATTTCAGAAGACGCAGAAGTTTCGGAAATTTCAGAAGACGCAGAAGTTTCGGAAGGTCTCTCTTTCTCTTCAGCATTTTTTTCTATTGGTTGGACATTCTCATTGGCAGTTTCCGAGCCAAAATGAATGCTTTCTTTCAAATGTTGCCAAATGATACCTTTACGAGACCAAAGGTCCTGGTCTTCCAAATTGTTTTCTATATCTTCTTGAATATGCTCGTTCACCTTTTTATCGACAAATTCCTTTGCTCTTTTAATAGCGTTCTTAATAGCTTTTGGCGAAGAACTACCATGAGCAATAATACAAACTCCATTCACTCCCAAAAGTGGAGCACCCCCAGTCTCGGAATAATCGACAGATCTTTTAAATGATTCCAAATAAGGTTTTAGTAAAAGAGCACCCAGCTTGCTAATCCAGTTAGTCAAGAAAATTTTCTTCAAACTAACCCCAATCATATAGGCAAGACTTTCACTAATTTTCAACGCCACATTACCTATAAAACCATCGCAAACTATGACGTCTGCATTTCCTTTATACACTTCCTTACCCTCAATATTTCCCATAAAGTTGATATGGCTTTTCTTGAGCATTTGGAAAACTTCTTTAGTGATTTCGTTTCCTTTTGAGTCCTCTTCACCAATACTCAGTAACCCTACTTCTGGTTTTTCGTTACCTATAATATATTTGGCATAAACGTGTCCCATAATTGCAAACTGAAACAATTGGACAGCTTTGCAATCCACATTAGCTCCAGCGTCTAATAATATAGAAGTGCCCTTCAAAGTGGGAAGTTGGATAGCAATCGCTGGACGGTCAACTCCTTTTAGCGGCCTTAAGATAAGAGTGGAATAAGCTAAAACAGCACCTGTATTACCAGCACTGACAAAAGCTCCCGCTTCCTTGTTTTTAACAAGATCAAGGCCAATTTTCATGGATGATTTACGCTTACCCCTTAGCACTTTGCTGGGGCTATCGTCCATGGTAACCACTTCATCGGCGTGAACTGTTTCTATATTAGGACGCTCACCTAAGGGAAATTTATGCAGCTCTTTTTCAATCAGATCCTTAATACCAACAAGGATGATTTCTACGCCATATTCCTTAGCAGCTAAAACAGCCCCCTCGACAATTGCCTCAGGAGCGTGATCGCCGCCCATTGCGTCAACGACTATTTTCATTCATCACCAAAACAAACAAAATATGCTAAAAATACCAAATATTGGAGAGGGACTTTCATTTTTGTCAAAATATCATATGGTTTTCTTATATGAGAGCCAAAAAACTCCAATTTAGGAAGAACATTCGGAAGGAATTTAAGCGTCGTCAATCTCCAAAATCCGTTTATCTTTATAGTGTCCACAGTAAGGACAAATCATATGGGGCCTTTTCATCTCTGAGCATTCTGGACACTCAGAAAAAGCAGGGACAGTTAAAGCGTGATGTGACCGCCTCATACCCTTTTTCGACCTGGAGGTCCTTTTCTTAGGGGTTGGCATTTGACTTTTCTCCTTATTCTTGCAGTTTATCTCTTAATTGTTTCAACTTTTCAAATCTAGGGTCAATATCGGCGTCATCACCGCACTTGCATTCTGATTCGTTTAAATTTAGTCCGCATTGCGAACACAATCCCCGGCAACCTTTAATGCACAATTGATTCATTGGCACAGCCAGTAAAATAGCGTCACGAACTGACTCGGTTAGATTTATTTTAGAATTTGAATAATACTCTGTGTTAATGTCTTTCTCTAAAACTTGCCTTTCAATCTCAAACTCATTAGCCGACGGTTTAGGAATGTACCTAGCAAAAACCTCGGTCTCTACTGGAAACTGAAATGAAATCAGGCAGCGAGAACAAGCTAACCTTAATTCGCTTTTTGTTTTCCCCTTAAAATATACTTCTTTTTTTAATAGCTTTAATTCTCCTTTAACACTAACTGCCTCCTCTAAGACACAATCGTCCTTACTGATCTTAAAAAGATCTGCATTCGCAGAAATATCAAAATTAAAACCGTAATTTGGAATTCGGCCTATGTCAAATTCCATGATTGTGTTCAGAGAAATTAGATTAACGCCCAAAAACAAAGAAAATAGCTGGCGGGTTAAATTTTTATTCTATCTATTTAACTCATTTGAGTCAAGGCAATTACTTTGATGTAAGTAAATATAGAATTAACTGTGTAAAATTTAAGTATTTATCCAAAAAAGGACAAATTTATGGTCTTGGATGGTATTTTTCATGAATTTCTCTCAACCGTTGATGCATTACATGAGTATAAATTTGAGTAGTTGAGATGTCCGAATGTCCCAACATTTGCTGAACTGATCTCAAATCTGCACCGCCCTCTAATAAATGAGTCGCAAAAGCATGTCGAAGTGTATGTGGGGAAACCACTTTTTGAATTCCTTCTTGCAATGTATAACGCTTTATTATTTTCCAAAAACCTTGCCGAGTCATCGCTCCTCCTCTACGAGTAAGAAACAAATCTGTGATAATTTTACCTCTAGTAAATCCAGGACGGGCTCTTAATATATAGTCTTCAACCGCTAATTTGGCCGCCTCCCCTATTGGGATTAATCTCTCTTTCGAACCTTTTCCAAAGGCTAAAATAAACCCCATTTGCAAATTTACTTTAGCTCCTTCTAATTTAATGAGCTCGGATACTCGGACCCCTGTAGCGTAAAGAATTTCCAACATCGCTTTGTCGCGAATTCCTTCAAGAGTTTTCATATTTGGTGCGTTTATCAATCGGCCAACTTCGTTAAAGCTCAAAGTGCCTGGTAATCTTTGCCAAAGTTTGGGGGATTCTAATAATTCAGCGGGATTCTTTTTGACAACTTTTTCTTGAATTAGAAATGCGTAAAAAGATCTTATAGAGGATTGCAACCTTGCGATAGATCTAGGCGATAACTCATTAGACCGTAGTTTTAATAAAAACTCACAAACTTGAAGGGTTGAAATTTCTTCTAAAGGCACATCAGATCGGAAGAGCG
>CAWVUN010000018.1:0-10566 GCA_963932495.1 uncultured bacterium | reverse complement strand
TCCGTTCTCTACTAAGTTTTTTTTATTTAAAAGTTCTAATTCTTGTAAAGCCAGAATATGGCATGGTAATGGCGGTGGAGAGGGAGCTTTATTTAGATTGATTTTACCCTTCCGCTTTTTTAATAAATAATAAATTAAAAATGCGATCACAATGGCCCCTAATGCATATGGCCAATAATGTATCCACGATCGCTCGACTTGTATTATAGGTTTTATATCTTGAAGGGTGGGCGGCCCTTCCTTGGAAGATAATACGGAACGGATTTCAATAAATGTTTCTGGCGATGAAATTGTTCCCTCTATTGACGATCCTGGAGTTTTAGTGTCAGGAGCTAAGAATTTAATCGTTATTGGGGGAATTGCAAAGCGTCCTACTAAGTCGGCGCGAAAGATATAGTGGAAATTTGAAATGTTGCGACCCTCTTCGAATTTAATCTCTGGAGTTTTTCGTTCAACGAAAATAAGCCCTTCTTTTGGGGAAATGGGCAATGGTTCCTGAGGGTGAATATCTTTTTCTGTTTGAAGCGTAATTGTGAACTTAATTAAGTCTCCCACAGTGACTATTGGTTTATCAACCGAAGCTGATATTTCAACAGGAGATGAGTTTTGAGAGCTTTCTTGAGCATTTAAAGTGCTAGGGAAGATATAGCTAGATAAAACGCTCACGCATAGGACGATTTGGATTATCTTAGTGGGTATGTTTCTGATATTCATAAGGCGACTATTGGATTAAGGAAGCTTTGAAAAGTTATAGGAGTTTCCTTAAGTTTTACACGTGAGTTTTATTATTCGTGGTTTGATAAGTCTTTTTTTAAAAAATTACAGTAGGATACCTCGTCCCATTATGCGAGGTGGCTCACTTTGAGAGCTTAGAAGTTTATTTTGTTCTCAGTTATTCTTTGTTTCTTTTTTGGATAAACATGTTTTTATGTCTGCGTTTAAAGCTTCTTTCTGAGGGAATTCGGTACTGGCCATATCTGCTTGGAAAAGCCAAACTAAAGCTTCCGAGCAGTCTCCTGTTGTCATATAGAGCTCCCCGATAGTAAAAGAAACAGAGGCACGTTTTTTCATGTCAACTTCTGACTCGTTTAGAAATTTTTGATATTGTTTGATCGCTTGGATATGGAGACCATTTTCGTTCAAGCGGTCTCCTAAGCGCTCTAATCGGGTTTCCCATTGAGTTTTTTCGCTAGAATCAAAAACTTTTTTAATGAGGACGGCAAAAAATACTCCAAACAAAAGAAACGTGAATAAAACAAAGGATATGATGAGAACTTTAAGTCTTCCTGAAAAACCTTCTGAATTCGATTGATCTTGATTTTCTTCCATAATTAGCGTTTTTTTTCTCGAAATTTAAAATAACGGATAATAGGATCCGCAAGAGGTTTATCGGTTAGGATTTCAACGGAGCCTATACCGTTAGATCTTAAAAACTCTAAGAGGTTTTCTTTTTCTTGTGCTTTAACTTTTTCAAAACGATTTATTGTGTTTGTATCATGGGTATCGACTAAAACGGTTTCTCCCGTTTCTGCGTCTTGTAAATGAAGAATCCCTGCATTTTTCGGAAGAGTTTGCTCTCGCGGGTCAATAATGACGATGGCTGTTAAATCATGTTTTTGTCGGGCTAAACGTAATGACTTTTCATACCCAGAAGATTGAAAGTCCGAAATAAAAAAAGCGGCAGTTTTTCTTTTGTGAATTTGTAAAAGATATTCAAGTGGTAGATTTAGGTCGGTTTTCTTGCCTTCTGGGGAATAGCTAAGAATAGCGCGAATGACGTTCCAAATATGAGCTCTTCCTTTTTTGGGAGGAATATAGTGTTCTATTCGATCAGAGAAAAGTATTAAGCCTACTTTGTCGTTATTTTTTATAGCTGAAAAAGCTAGGATGGACGCGATTTCGGCAGAAACTTCACTTTTCGTTTCGATAGCCGATCCAAATTTTCCAGAGGAACTGATGTCGACTAGTAACATGACTGTTAATTCGCGTTCTTCTTGAAACCCCTTAATAAATGGTCGATCCATTCGAGCGGTTACGTTCCAATCGATTAGGCGAACATCGTCGCCAGGAACATATTCTCGAACATCCGCAAACTCCATTCCCGAACCTTTGAAGGCAGAAACGTACTCGCCAGCCATAATATCATTGACCAAATAGTTTGTCTTAATTTGTATTTCTCTAATTTTTTTGAGCAACTCTGGGGAGAGTTCTCTATTTTTAGGAGCGGGTGGTGGTGCATCTCGAAACCATCCAAAAAAGTTTTCGGCCAAAGTTCCAAACATGATTTATCCTTTTTTAGGGAACTTCAATTGCGTCGAAAATTTGTTGAATTACTTGGTCTGTCGAAATGTTTTCTGCTTCGGCTTCATATGTAAGCAGAATGCGGTGTCGTAACACGTCAAATCCAATGGTTTTAATATCCTGAGGCATAACATAGCCTCTTCCATTTAAAAAGGCATAAGCTTTTGATGCTCTTGAAAGGAATATTGAGGCTCTTGGAGAAGCTCCATATTGGATTAGTTTTCTTAAATTAGGCAGTTTGAACTTTTCAGGGGATCGTGTTGCTGAAACCACGTCGACTATATAATCTTCGAGGTTTTCGTCGATATAAATTAACTCGGCACTTTTTCGGGCATTAAGAATATCTTCTTGGCTAGCGATTGCAACGATCGCCTTTATAGAAGATGGAGATGCGCTTTGCTTCACAATCAATTTTTCTTCTTCACGCGTTGGATAGCCGATTTTTAATTTAAACATAAAACGGTCCAATTGGGCTTCGGGAAGAGGGTAGGTTCCTTCCTGCTCGATTGGGTTTTGCGTTGCCATTACCAAAAAGGGTTGTTCTAGTGGATAAGTTTGGTCTGCAATTGTTATCTGCCGTTCTTGCATAGATTCTAAAAGAGCACTTTGGACTTTTGCGGGAGCTCTGTTGATTTCATCGGCTAAAACGATATTTGAGAAAAGTGGACCTTTTTTGATGGCAAATTCCCCAGTTTTAGGTTGATAAACTTGAGTGCCTAAAATATCCGCGGGTAGCAAGTCAGGTGTAAATTGAATCCGTTTAAATTTCCCATGAATAGTTTCTGATAAAGCCTTAACGGCAGTGGTTTTGGCTAACCCGGGCAAACCTTCAACAAGTATATGTTCTCCAGAAATTAGGCCGAGAGTGAGTCCTTGGATTAGATATTTTTGCCCAATAATTACTTTACTTATTTCATCCAATATTAGATTAATGGGCTCGTTTGCTTTTTTTACTTCTTGAGTGATTTCTTCGATATTTCGTGTCATTACAATTGTTTGGGTAGATTTTTTTAACGTCGAGAGATTTTGGTTGTGATTATTTCGGGGTTAAACAAAGCTAAGAGTACAAGTGGTGGTTATATTTACTTAGATATATTATTTAAAAGATTTCTAAAGAAATTCCAACCTTAAATTTATTAAAAAATCTTAATCAGAAGGCCCTTTTTAAAGCTCAGGGTTACGAAAGAGCTGTGGTTTAATAATATACTATCATTTAACCAAAAAATTATTGTAGTGAGCGAAACTATTTAAAAATTTTTAACAGTTTTTGTTGTTTGACCTTTTTTTCCAATTTAAAGTCATAGGAACTTTGATTTGAAAATGGTGTAAATGGGATTAAAAGACGCTTCTTGGCTTTTAATTTTGACATTAATAAGAATTCTGCTTTAAAATGCTTGGTTTAATTTTAAAAGCATTGAAAACCCTTAGATTGGAATGTGGGGAAGATTAAATAATGGCGGACAAAGATATAGATCAACTGATCGACGAAAGCCTAAATATTGAAAATAACGAATTAGATCTTCGTGAGAAAGAGTTGAAGGATGAAGATCTGATTGAAATTGTTAAATCCGAAAAGATAAAAACCGTAACCGCCATGTTTCTGGAATTTAACGAAATTGGCGACAAAGGAGTTATTGCTTTAGCGGAGTCTGAGTTTACTAAGCACGTTACTGTAGTGAATTTATTTAAAAATGAGGTCACAGATTTAGGTGTCAAAAGTATTGCTGCTTCAAAGAATTTTTTAAATCTTTCTGAATTAATTCTAAGCGATAATAAAGTCACTGCAGAGGGTGTTAGAGCTATAGCCTCGTCAAAAATTTTAGGTAACTTGGTTTCTCTTTGGGTTGGGGATGGTTTGGGGGATGAAGGCGCCGTTGCAATTGCCGAATCCACCACATTGACTCGTTTGAATCTTCTTTCGTTGTATCGGAATAACATAGGAGACGCGGGAGCAATAGCCCTAGCAAATTCGAAGGCTCTTTCTAAATTGACTGAATTAAATTTGAATTGGAATTTTATTGAGGAAGATGGAGTCAGAGCGATTGTCAATTCAGAAAATTTGAAAAATTTAACTCAGTTGACATTGACATACAATCCAATTGGGAGTGGAGGAGCAGCGGCTATTGCCAGTTCCCCTAATTTAGGTAATTTGACTCTTTTGGATTTATTTGAAACTGATCTTGGAGATTCTGGAGCTAGAAAAATTGCCGAATCAGATAAGTTGCCCAACTTGGAAACCTTGATATTGATTCGCAATGACGTTAAGCCAGAAACGCAAGAAATATTTAAAGATTCCAAAAATTTTGAGAAACTTTCCAAAGTGGTTTTCCGACAATAGTTTATAACCTATTGTCGGATGGCCACCATTCACTTTGCAGTCCCTCAAACCTTTAGTATCTAAAGCTGTTCAAAAAATATGTTTATTGGTGACAAACCTGACTTAAATGATATTTGGCCATTCAAGGAAGACAGCATCTACGTTTGTGGAAAAGATGGAATTCCTCAACACTTTGATGGTGAAGAATGGACTCCAGTAAGAACAGAAAATACCAATCCGTTGATGGGGATGTGGGCCTCTAGCGAAGATAACATTTATTCGGTCGGCATAGGCGGCGTTGTTTTGCATTATGACGGGAAAAAGTGGGATCAGGTGGATACTGGAAATATGGATTCCTTAAACTCTGTATATGGTTTTGGGCCAGATTTTGTTTTTATTTTTGGTACTGGCGGTATGGTTTTGTTGTGGAACGGTAGTGCTTGGGGATACAGAGAGCCCAATACCATTCATGACTTATTTTGTTTGTGGGGAGAAGATAAGGATCGCATTCATGCTGTTGGAGGAGAGGGTATTTATCGATTTTTCAACGGTACTGAGTTTCAGCGTAAAGAAGAGTTGACCGAGGAAACTCAATCTCTTTACGGAGTTTGGGGAACTTCAAATGATAATGTCTATACTGTTGGCACCGAGGGAGTTATCTTGCATTTTAATGGTGAAGAATGGACGCGGATGGACTCGGGAACTGAAGAATACTTATTGAGCGTTTGGGGATCTTCAAACGATAATATTTTTGCGGTGGGCGACAAGGCCACTATTTTGCACTACGACGGAAAACAATGGAGTAAGCAGGAGTCCTGCTCAACAAGTTACCTCACTAAAGTGAGGGGGATAGCTCCCGATTGCGTTTATGCTGTTGGCGATGATGGTTGCGTAATTAAATATGACGGAAAAGAATGGGCAGATATGTCTTTGTTGCCAGTTTAAAGTTGTTTAACGGACCTAAGAAACAACCCTTGGAAAAAAATTTATGGGAAGCCTAACAGACAGCCATTTAATTTGTATTAAAGGTTTTGGCGCGGACGATATTTTTGTCGGCGGTGCAGATGGAACGATGCTCCATTATAATGGTTCTGAGTGGACGCAAATGGACACTAAAGGCCGATGGGCGATCAAGTGCCTTTGGGGAACGGGTTCGGATAATTTATATGCTGTTTGCACAGACGGCAAAATTTTGCATTACGATGGCTCGGGCTGGGGGGTAGAAGATACTGAAAATTTGCCTCCATTGACTGGTATTTGGGGACTTGCAGCGGATGAAATATATGCTTGTAGTCGAATAGGCAAAATACTTAAATACGATGGTAACGAATGGCAATTCATGAGAACCGGAACCGACGTAGACATTACGCGCCTTTGGGGATGTAAAGAAGGTGGAATGTACGCTGTCGGATATGATGGTTTGGTTTTAAAGCTTGAAGGTGATCGCTGGGTTAGAATGACTCTTATGACGGGGTCCGAGCTTTATGGGATTTATGGGTTTAGTCCTACGGATATTTATATGGTTGGCTCCGACGGGGCAATTTTTAAGTTTAATGAATCTGAATTTACCGAAATGCCTTCCAGCACCATGAACTTCTTTCTAGATGTTTGGGGACCGAATAATGAAATGGTTTTTGCTGTTGGCGACGAAGGCATGATTATGTATTTAGACGGCGACCAATGGACTCGTATTGAATCCAACACGGAAGAGTATTTAACTTCTATCTGGGGAACATCCGAAGATAACATTTACTCTGTTGGAGATAACGGGACTATAATTCATTGGGATGGAGAGGATTGGAAACCTGTGGATTGAGTTTCCCATTATGGACTCTAAAATTTCCGTTATCATTCCCGCCTATAACGAAGAACTCTCCATAGGCCTTGTTTTAAAAGACCTACCTCAAGAAAAACTTCACGAAATAATAGTTGTAGACAATTGTTCTACGGACCTTACTCCGCAGGTCGCTACAGAAAATGGGGCTCGTGTTGTATCAGAGTTACGTAGAGGTTATGGTTCCGCCTGTCTCAAAGGAATTTCAGCTCTAAACAATCCGGACATTGTAGTTTTTTTAGATGGCGATTATAGCGATTACCCCGAAGAAATTTCCCTCCTAATCGATCCGATTTTAAAAGGCGAACAGGATTTTGTCCTTGGAAGCCGAATGATTTTGCCAAAGAGCCGTAAGGCACTTTTGCCACAGTCCAGGTACGGAAATCAACTAGCTGTTTTCTTGATAGCTCTCTTTTTCGGAGAATATCGATTTACGGATTTAGGGCCTTTCCGCGCCATTACATATAATGCCCTAAAACAGATTGATATGAGAGATACCAATTTTGGTTGGACGGTTGAGATGCAAATAAAAGCCTTAAAGCATAAATTGCGTACCTTAGAGATCCCGGTGAAATATAGAGAACGTGTTGGAGTGTCTAAAATCACCGGTACAGTTTCTGGAACTTTCAAGGCTGGAACAAAAATTATCTACACAATTTTTAAGTATTTATTTGCCTAATAAAAGATGGGCCTTCTACGTATATAAATCGAAATATTTTTTTTCGACAGATGCAACAAGAACTTGTTATAGCAAATGGGAACAAAAACTGACAATTCTGGTTCGACTATATCTTTATCTATTTTATTATTCTTGATGTCTTTAGGTAGGGTTTTACGTTATTACGGTTTGGATCGTGTCTTAGGTGGGAGGGATGAAAATGAAATATTTATGTACTACGTTTATACCCCCCCGTTTTCTCGATCATCTCCTCCTTTCATGATAACTACCATCATATATTTCATACGATAATTCTCCACTTTATGGCGAAGTGGTTTGGCGATTTAAACGAATTAGCAATTCGCGCTCCTGCATTTGTGGCAGGAATTGGGACTCTTTAGTTGGTATATAAAGTTTATCAAAAAATGTTTTCTTCCCCTTGGGTTGCCAGACTGTCCATTTCTCATAATGGCGTTGTCTCCGGTTCATATTTTTTTTTACAAACCGCCCGCGGATATAGTTTAAGCATATTCTTTTCTATTCTTATGGTATATGCCTTGATCCATTTTTTAGAATCAGGTTTGTTTTGGGGATGGGCATTGCTTCTAATGGTTTGCGGGTTTTTAATAACCTATACCATCCCATCAAACCCTTTATTTATTTTTGCCCTTGGAACATGGGTAGGATTTGTGACGACATCTACAGAGTATTTAAAAGAATTTGATTTAGATCCAAACCTAAAGCGTAAGAGTTTTATATATATCTTCTATCTTTGTTTCAACGGCGATATTGTCGCTAATTGCTTATCTTCCTGTATTAGAGGATATGTTGGGAATTGCAGAAAATCGCTATTTGAAGATGATGCATTAGCCTTCGCGAACCGATTTGCTGATTCATTTCTTTCCTGATCTTTTAAAACGTTTTTTTCAAGGGTCTTTAATTTTATTCACTCCATTTATCCTTGTTAGATTATATAAAGCGAACCCTGTCCGCAAAGCTTATAAGAGTCTTCCTGTTTTTATTTTATTGATAACTTATCTGGTTTCAGTAATCAGTTTTATAGCGTGGTTTCCCAGGAGTTATTTATTTGTACTGCCATTAACTGTGATTTTTCTTGCTGCTGGCATGGTTTTTTACGCTGAATGGGTTATGAAGTCTTTTCCCGCTATTTCTAATCGGGCGAGTTGGTTTGGCGGAATAGTTTTTGTTTATATTTTTTAGCTTTGAAATGGTTGATTCCTAATTACTATCTCCCAGAAAACTTGGAAAGCGGAAAAAAATATTTAGAGTTTGTTAAAGCTCAAACTGACCCTCTTGACTTGGTCTTTATTGGAAGCTCAAAAAGCTATTTGTATTTGAGAAATAGATATAAGGAAAATTTAAAGAATATTTTTTTTCAAAGGAGAAATACGCGGGATCAAATTTATTGGGTTTAGCGCACAAGAGCTTGAAGGGATGACTCTTCCCGGAAGAAGCGATATAGGAAAGGAAGGATTCTCCGTTTTTAGAAGTTTTTTTAAACCAGGTTTAAAAAAGTGGACATGCCTCTTGAAAGGCAACTTTACCAGTTGACAGGGGAAGAACGTCTATCATTATTAGATGAAGATTTTGAAGTTGATGGAAATTTTATGGGGAAACTTGAGGGTTGGAAATATTTCTATAGATAAAAATAACGCCTTGTCTGAAGGCGGATCCCTAGTCGTTAGTGCTAATTCGAATGAAGACTTTATCATTGCAAAGCCGATCTCTAAAACGATAGAAATAAAAAACCACAGTATCGCTGTTTTGATTTAGAGTGAGAGATATGAAGCCCAATCAATTAACTTTCCTATTCTGAGGGTTAGTCTTTCCGAAATAGAGATAGAGAAGGGGATCCCCAGATTTTACAGTGTGGTTAAGCCGTTTATTTTTAAAAACACTGAATCTTGGTTGAGGACTAGCTTCTTTAATGCCGGTAAAGGGGTGTGGTTGTTTTTGAATGAGCCAGAGCCATCTGGATTTAAGTGGTGAATTCGCGTCAATATAGGTAAAATCCCTCCTGGTAGATACCGTGCGAATATAGAATTTTTGAGTCCTAAAGGGGAAGTAGTCCATTATGATGGAATTCGGTTATTTTTTCTCGAAAAAGGAAAAGGGATAGTGAAACCGATATAACTCTAAGGACTATTGATATACCAGTCTATTCAGTTTTGCTATTCCGGCAGAATGAAAAAATAAACTTCAAATTTTTTATATTTTTGTTAGTCTAAACCCATGTGGAATTTAATAAGTTTTAATAAATTTGTAGTTAGGTTTGTGCTTTTTACGGGGGTCATCTTATCTTTTGGTATCGCTGAGTCTACTGAAGTTATTGCCGCTTTAGTTAAGAAACGATTGAGTACGGATGGTACCGTTTTAGATTTAGGCGGGTTAAAAATTGGAATAGCTGGAGCAAAGAAACTAGCGAAGATTGAAGCGCTATCTAATGTCCAGGTTTTGTTATTACAAGGAAATAAGATCCAATATAAGGGAATGAAGGCGTTAGCAAAATCTCCCTTTGTGAAAAATATTAAGCATCTAGATTTATGGGGAAATTATTTGGGGGATATGGGAGTCAAGGCTCTTGTGGATTCTCCCAACTTTAATAATCTAGAAAATCTGAAGCTTTGGAAAAATGAAGTTGGCGACGATGGTTTAGAGTTGTTGATTGACTCTCCGAAGTTTAAAAACCTAAAAACGCTTTTATTAAATAACAATTTCATCACCGAGAGAGGGGTTGGATATTTAGTTAAAGTTGATTTTTCTAGCTTGGAAACTTTGGGATTATTTAGGAATGCAATTGGAGATAATGGTGCTCTGCAATTAGCTGCCACAGATAATTTGCCAAAATTAAAAGTGCTTTATGTCGGTGAAAATACCGTTACGGATGTTGGTTCGGTCCCTTTAATAAAATCTTTTAAGTTTCCTGATTTGGAATTGCTGGATCTCTCTTTGAATTCACTGGGGAAGAAAACGGTTAAGGCCGTTTTTAAGCGCAATAAGAAACGTCCCATCCAAATTATTTATCGATAGGCTCTAATTAGATTTTTTTTATGGGTTTTGCGTTTTGGTTTTTCAAGAATAATTTATTGGTGACAAAACCGGTTAAATGACAATACATCTTAATATTGCAAATGTTTAAAAATTAGATCTAAGTTGCTTAGTGAGGATACTGAATATGATAGACTCATAGCAAGAAATTTTTCGGCTTGAAAGGGAGGGGAAATAAATGCCAGCAGCCAAATTCAAGTCTTGCTTAATCAACTTAAGACTTAAATGGAGGTGTCGAAATTAATAAAAAATGTAAGGATGGAAACGCTTTGCCGAAAACTTAAAAGGCAAGAAATCTCAGAACGCGAAGAGCAAATATTACGTTTACATCATATGCCTGTTTTTGGCGGGATGACTTTGGCGAAAGCCTTAGAAAAGGTGGAGAAT
>CAWVUN010000017.1:0-10997 GCA_963932495.1 uncultured bacterium | reverse complement strand
AAACTGTTTTTGGCTACGAGCCAGCCTTATGAAATAATGGCTACGGAGTTGCCGCAAGTAATAATATTGAACTATTAAAGGCTCTCTTAAACTTATTTTCCCTTAGTCAAAAACCCGGCATAACACTTAGACAAAGCCATCACAGTAGAATTAGCGGTAACTTTGAATGTGAGTCCCTCTGTCGATGCAATCGTGACCGAAATATGCATCAGGTTTGGATCTTTATCCACAGTCACTTCTAAACCCTTTTCTTCTTTCAAAAATTTAATCCGAGCTTCGGCGTCTTTTTCTTTAAGCATTTCGGAAAGTTCTTTTTGAATTTCCTCGTCCGAAGTAAAATTCGAAGCGATTTCCGACATAATAAAAAGCTCCTTTCTAAAGATTCTTTAAACAAAGAAAGCGCAAAACCGTTAAAAACGGTCAGTCTTTTTGAAAGAAAAGATTATAACCCCCGAGTTGCCGAATTTAAAGCAGAAATCTACCCAATAAATTGAAAATCAAGCTATTTCAATTGACTCTGTAAGAGAAGATATAAGCAAATTCAGCGTTCGTTCAGCTTTAGCGAGTAAATTTTTAATCCTATGTTTAATCTGACGACAACCCAGATACATATTACGTAAATATAGATATCAGATTACTTGATGTCGCCTATTGAGTCATCTTCTGAATCCGGATCGGGAGTGGAAGGCAAATTCCGTCTGCGATCTCTTTTTTGTTTTGTTTTATCTTTTTGAAATTTCCGCCATTGGCCTTTTTTTTCCTTTTTAGGAAGAGATGAATCGCTGGCTCCAATGTCGCCAGTAGTTTTAGAAGATTTAGATTTTTTCTTCGGTTCTTTTTGTAGAAACCGCTGTCTTTGATCGTTTTCTTTTTTAGTTAAGCTCGATTCCATCTCAAAAAGGTCTTTCAAACTATTGTTGTTGCGTCGACTGCTTAAAGCCTCTCCTCGAGATCTTATTTCTTTAAAATTAACTAAGCCGGATTTAATATTTTCGGGAATACTCGAAAACCCATAGACAGCTCCCGCGAACGACCCAGTCAAAGCGCCCAACTTATCGGCTTCGCCGCCTTTATTCAGCACCGCACTCAAACCAGGTAAAAATTGATTGTCAGATTTGGCAATACAAGCCAATGCCGCCGGCAATAAAACTTCCGTTCGACCTTGCGCAGAGTGAGAAACAGGATTCTCAGTGGTTTCAGATACAGTTTTGCAGATCGATTCTAAAATTTTGTCGAGTGGTTTATCAAAGTTATCGCGAAGGCATTCTAAAGAGATGAGCAAAGGCCGGGCCGAGTTACCCTGTAAAGACGGTAACAGTTGCTCATCAATCAACCAGGCTTCTGTCTCTTGGCAAAACTGAATAGCATCGTCTAATAGCGTTTTCCAATTATCAGGTGACGGGGAAAATGGACGACGCCCAGATACAAAGTAATCCGCTAAGAATCCAGTCGTCACAGCACCAACAATCTCAAGCGCGTTATTGGTGAACAAATTAGTAATTTCAGCAGTTTGCTTCCGAATAACTTTCAGATTACCCGCGCTAAACATAGCGATAGGAATTCCAATAGTCAAACAAGCCCCCGTTGCCTGCTTGACCTTTATCTCTAAGTTTTCTTCCGGTTCCGAGATGTTAGAAATAGCCCATTTAATCAATCCTTCAGGTCTTCGGTAACATCCAAAATACTCCTCTGAATCGCCATAACTCAATTCAACGAATCGATCGATCAACAAAGGTAGTTCAATTTTTTTAGTTTGTAATAACTGGTCGCAAACAACCAAAGCGCACTGGGAAATGGCACCATACAATCCCTTCATCCTGTATCGCTTCACCCCTTTACCTACATAAGGAGCAACGTCTTTATAATCGTCCATCGGTCCAAACATCTGGGAAACCGCCCCCGCTTTGCAACCGCGCGCAGCAGTGCCCATAGCTTCGCCAACGGCCAAGCCAAACCAGCAACCTAAAATTTTATCGGAATCTTTATTCATGAAAAGAAAGGATCAGAGATTAAGACAAACTAAACAATTCAGTCGGTCGACTTTGTTCCGCTATTACAAACCGAGTATTAGGGCTTTTTATACAAGGTTTTATGGTAACCTTCACAATTTCGGGGTGGTTATTTTTTTCACTGATATGCATTATTACCAAAATTCTTAGCGCGTCGTGGGAAACTTTAGAAACAAGCTCAGCGCAAGCCTTATTGGACAAATGTCCGCTATCGCTCTTCACTCTTTGTTTTAAAGACCATGGGTAAGGCCCCACTTCTAACATTTCAACATCGTGGTTTGCTTCAAGTAATAGCGCGTCGGCAGAAGCCATTTTTTCAAATATCATGGGAGTCAAACAGCCCAAGTCGGTAGCCTGTCCAAGAGTGAAACCATTGCAACGCGCGACAAATCCAACCGGTTCGGCGGCATCGTGCGGAGTGGGATAAGCTTCCATCTCTAAATCGTTGATGGTAATACGATCCAAAGGCTTAAAAAAACGCCAATCGCTTATATTTCCAATCACTTTTTTCCCCGCCTCGTGAGCGCCGAAAGTGGAATAAACCGGGATACCAAATTTTCGAGCAAGCGGACCAATGCCTTTTAAATGATCCGAATGTTCGTGAGTCATAAAAATCGCGTCTAAGTTTTCGGGACTTCTGTCGATTATCTTTAAGCGCACCGCCAATTCTTTTTGGCTGATACCCGAGTCAATTATAACTTTAGCTTTCGGCGATTCAATGTAGGTGCAGTTGCCACGACTGCCGCTGGATATTACGGAGAAGTTTAAAATAGGATGGTCCTCGATTAGATAAGGATTTGCGGTAAAAAAATTGAATCGTTCCAAAGATAATGGAACTAAGAAAAGAATAATTCTGTTGGCATTGTACTCATTTTTAACCAACATTTCTCATTTAAAAAAAATAGGCGAAACCATTTTTACCGCAACACCTAACAGGGTGCCGCAGTAAATAAAGCAAATGAATAGAGTATATTGAGAGGCACCGATACACCTTATTGAATGTGAGCCTTCCATAAACCCATCATTCTTTGAAAGAGCTTGTCGAGAAGATCCAGCATCAAGTACCTCAATTCAACCAAGATAAAAATCTAAAATCACACTTTGTCTCCTACTCTATAGGAGGCATCGACGTGCGCGGTTTGTTAAATCATTACCCACCTGAGAACCTGGGAGGAATCGTCATGCTCGCTCCGCCAAATTCAGAAAGCGAAGCAACAGATTTTTGGAAAGATAACTGGATTTACAAAAAAATCTACGGACCGGCAGACCAGCAAACAACAATAGATCAATCTAAGGTAAAACAGTTTTTAGGCGAGGTTAATTACAAATTAGGAATCATAGCGGGCGATGGTTCAATAGATCCGTTTCACTCGCTGATTATTTCAGGATCCGACGACGGTTAGGTGAGCGTCGCTAAAACAAAAGTAAAAGGCATGAAAGACCACATCGTTATCCCTGCGAATCATAAATTTATCATGAATTATTTCGGAGCACATAAACTCACAGTTCGTTTTTTACGAAATGGAAAATTTGCTTACACCTCTGTTAGATCTAACACCTATAGATCCATTGAATCCCGAATAATAATTAGTATTTAATATCTCAATATTATATGTATATTAGAGAGAAATGAAGATTCCCGCCACAAACAGACGTCGTATCCCAATGCGACAGGCGCAGTGAATAACGGGAATTTTAGTTCAAGGGAGGCTAACAAAATGAAAATGGATATATCAGTAATATGGGTCGTAACGTCTGTCTACGATAACCCTGCATTGTTTGACGACGTGACCGAAGCTTTAAAAGAAGCAGTTTATAGACTAAAAGATCCGAAGAACCCGGTCTTCTAAAAAGGTCTTAATTCAGAAATTAAAAGACCATCTTGAAGACTATCGCAAGAAAGTATTTCCCGACATGCCCTCTTACTAATAAGGGTGATTATGCTAAAGATAAAAAAGTTAGGGCATAAAAAAGGAATGCACCATGGAATCTAAAAACGATCGTCTTAGTGAAATGCAAGTTCAGTTGAACGACTGGGAAAACGAGATAGAGAAATTGAAGGCTCAGGCGGAGACGGAAGCGGCATCCGCTATAATTCAGCTCAAATATTATAAGTTGATAGAAATATTGAGATCGCGGCAAGAAGAAGTTAGGGGAAAACTAGCGAAACTCAAGCTTCCAGAAGACGACGATTGGAAAGACCTTAAAAAAGATATAGGATCGTCTTGGAAAAATATAAAATCGACGCTATCCGATACTGGGGAGGCTTTTAAAAACGGACTAGAAGAAAAGAAAAAAGAAAAAAAATGAACCAAGGACAGAAAACCTGACAGGCTCCCGCCCTTCGACAAGTCCTTCGAGTGCCTCAGGATAAACTTCGGACAGGCACCGAACTCACAGAAATATTCAGAAAGAGGCTAAAAGTATTCGCACTTTGACGGGATCAGTGTGACATTTTATTTATTTCAGGCTGACATTAATTAAATTTTTCTACTTTTGGTTCCTTCATCAATTAATACGAGAAACATATCTGTTATTGAATATGACAATCATATAATGACATCATTAGCTTTTTACATTGCCGCCGCGATCACTGAGATTGGCGGTTGCTTTGCCTTCTGGGCTTGGCTGCGATTAGGCAAAAGTTTTTATTGGGTTTTTCCTGGAATCTTATCTCTCGCCGCTTTTGCTTTTTTTCTCACCCGAGTTAACGCTCTGTTTGCCGGTCGAACTTTCGCAGCTTACGGCGGCGTATACATCGTTGCTTCTCTTCTATGGCTCTGGATCATTGACGGGCAACGTCCTGACAAATGGGATATTCTCGGCGGTATTATTTGTATCATCGGTGCGGTTGTCATTCTGTTTGGACAACGGCAACAGGTTTGATTATAAAAAAGGTGGTCGTGGTTCGAGAGCTTTCTAAGGAACTAGAGGAAACGACAATCCTGCAGACAGTCGAGATTTCTCCATCCTTCGAGTGTCTCAGGACAGGCTGAGCTCAGAATGACTGTTTAGTCGAAGCGAGATCCTTCTCTTCCAGCCTGTTTCACAGGCTGTCGCTCGAAGATGACAGCGGATTAAAATTTTTACTTGGCCTAAAATTTCTTTTCGAGCAACGCTTGAATTAGTTCCTTAGTCAATCAATACTTGAAACGTGTCTGACATTCACCATGACAATTATTTAAATCAGGACAAGCTCAGCTTAGGCTGCGAAAAACACAGAAGAAAGCCGAAAGGTATTTTCATCGAATGTTGACAATTATTGGCGTAAATCTCATAATATTAATAGAAAAAAACTAGGAGGAAATTCTATGAGTAGCAGTTTAAATCTGACATTGACTGATGAACTCCGGGCTTTTATTGACCGTAACTGCGGGGATGGAACGCTCTATGCCACTCCCACTGAATTTATGAGAGATGTCTTGCGCGAGAAGAAACAACGTATGGAGGCAGCAGATCTTCGAGCAGGTATCCTTGAAGGCTATCAAGACGCTCTCGCTGGTCGAACTACTGAGTTTTCCGGAGATCTAAAAAAAGATATGGCACAGTTCAAAAAACGTAAATGATAAAAATTAGGCTTACTGATAGAGCTCATTTCGATCTTCAAGAGATTAAACGCTTCTCTATCCACACTTGGGGTAAAAAGATTGCAGAGCGGTATATTGAGGATATTCAAACTGCCTTGTCTCTATTACAAGAAAAGCCGGAATTGTTGCGGCAAAACCCTCAAATTTTCTCCCATTTTAAACTTTACAGAGCACGCGAGCATTTTTTAGTTTGTGTTGAACTGAAAGATTTTCTTTTAGTTCTAACAATAAAACATGGGCAAATGGATTTACCAAATCGGCTTGCAGAACTTGAAACAACATTGATTGAAGAAGCCGATATACTTCATCAAAGACTTCTAGCCACAAAGAGAAAACAAAAATAATAGTTGGTGGACCCGTACTTAGTCATTATTGCTGTTTCCAAACTTACCAAAAATTTATCCTTTAAATAAACTTCAAGGTTTCTGAGTTGAAAAGCTAATATATAATCATCGATTCTTCTTTAACCGTCGCATCGTATTTTTAATGCCATCATGATCGTTTTAAAACATCTTTCCCTTTATGGGGCTATTCTCGTAGTTTTATACGTCTCTGGATGGGGATTGGCGGTTTCTGTTTGTCGCGGGGTTTGCGCTCGTTACCTTTGGGCTTTATCGCCGATGATCGCGATCATTCCTTTATCTCTTATTCCAATGTATGCCAGTCTTGCGGGACTCCCTGTAGCTATGGGTGGATGGATTGCCCTATTGATGTGCGGCTCTTGGACTGTTTCCCAAATCAATCGAAACAGAACAAATCCATTTAAAAATTCTGATTGTCCGCCTTGGCTTGTTTTGATATGGGTACTTGCGGCTTTTCCCACTATGCGGGTTTTAGCCGAAACCGGTTTCATAACTTCTTCTTTTCAGAGCTACGGGGCCTTTGTTTCTTTCCCTGCGGACTACTTTCTAGATCATTCCTGGCACGATAAGGTTCTGCCCAATTTCGAAAAACCTGCCTCGCAAATGGTGAGTCAAATTTTCGAATACAACGAGTTGTTCCCTTACTTTTTTCTATTGTCTGCTTTTGCCGCTCTTTTGGGGCTACCGGCTTTTAAAATCTACTTAGCGGTGTCGGCTGTTCTCGGTGCGTTTCTCCCTATTGCGGCTTACGCTTCCTGCCGTGTCGGTTTTGAGTTTGATAGAAAATCGGCTCTTCTTGTCGCTGTCTTGACTGCTATCAACGTTTCTTATTTCAACTGGCCGCTGATTGGCCAGCTTCCGCAGATTTTAGGAATGACGTTTTATATCCTAGGTCTTGGGTTTTTAAAAATCGTTTTGGAGACGGACAAAAAAATAGACTTGGCCTTCTATTCTTTTATCATCGCCGGTTTCTTGACCATGTACGGTTTTATGCTGATCCACCTTCTGGGAGCGGCTGGTTTTTATGGAATCCTTCGATTCCGCGCAAGCTTTAAACTATGGAAAGTCGCTATTATAAATTCTTTGATCATTCTTGGCTTCGCTTGTCTGATAACTCCGGTGACTATCTGGTGGATTGCTCAATACGTTGGCGAATACGCCAAAGTCACTTCGACATTCACGCAAAATATTCCTAGGGTCGCGTACATCCCGGAGTTGCTCGGTTTTGGCCCTCATTTCACGTTAAATTCTGACGGGTCTTTTGAAAGTAAAGTGATTCGCATAACCGGATGGCTTTGGGTGCTCTTGGCTTTGGCGGGTGTTTACCTTTCTATCAAGAAAAAGGAATCACTCATTTTAGCGGATATAGCTTTTATGGCTTTACTCGCCAGTTACTTTTTTGTCATCGACTATCGATACCATTTTTATAAACATTCTGTGGTGGCGGTATTCCCACTTATTCTGACGGTTGTTATCGGTGGAACCTGGGCGATTCGGTCGCTGAACCATAAAGTTGCCCGCGTGATATTATTCGGCATTTTGCTGACAGGTTTTTTTTGGAATGTAAAGACCTATGTCCAGGAATCTAATCCCTCGCGGCACCCCATCATTGGACCCGATATAATAGCTTTGGAAACTATCGATTTGCCTGCTGATTCTAAAATTCTGGTTCACTCTCACACGCCTACGGACGAGGCATGGCTTTCTTATTTTTTACGCGATAAAAACATAAAATTGACCGGTAAGGTCGAGCCTTGGGGATTTTGGATTCTTTCCCCTTTCACCGGTCAACCGGATTTCAATTATTTTTTCGATCCGTTAAAAGATCCGATCAACGCCACTCTCTCGAATAAAACCGTAAATGAGAAAGATATATTAGACACTCGATTTGGCGATACCCTATACGAAAATGAAACCTACGCATTGACCAACGGGTTGCCGCATTTATTTTTGCTCAGAGGATGGCATGGGTTGGAAAAAGACTCTGAGGGATTGTTCCGTTGGATGAAACAGAATGGTCAGATTTTATTCAATAAACTGGATGGACCTACTGAATTAAAACTAAAAGGCAAAATCCCAAAAATTTTTAAAAACGAGCTTAACGCGAGCCTTTATATCAATGGGAACAAACTGGGTCAATTTGGAGATCAGTCTGGGGAATTTCAAAATACTTTTCCATTGGATGATTCCCTTCTAAAACTGAAGGGGAACCTTTTATCCATACGTCTTGATAAAACATTCATTCCTAGTGAGATCTGGGAATCTGGCGATCACCGGAAACTGGGGATCAAAATTAAAAAAGTGGAATTATCTCCAATCAACTAATAAAATCGTTGTGGGATTTAAACTTTAAAAGACAAGCGTTACCATGGTATAAATGGGTTCGCATAGAAGGCGGTATATTAAAATGCCGCTTTCAAAAATACCAGAATCAGTCGGTTTTCCAGAAAATAATACAATCTAAGCAATAACCATCGTTTGACGACTATTTCATGGCAAAAGTTAGCTTAATACGTCCCACATATATGCGGGACAAGGCCGCCTTAACCGAGAGGATTTTTCCTCCATTGAGCTTAGCCTTGACCGCAAGCCCTCGCGATGCAAATCATACCGTGCAGGTGATAGATGGGGCTGGTGAAGATCCGATGCGGATGTATCCCGCGCCGCATCCGTAGATCGTTTATCATGGTCTGACTATCGACGAAATAGTATCGCGCATCGAAGCGAAACCTTGATCGGGGACGCCTTAAAAAATCTTAAAATTTTAAAATACATTCGCAGTAAAAAAACTCCAAACGCCGCTCTATCAAATTAAAACCGCTTTCGCGTTTGACCTTGATTTTAAATATTGGAGACTCTGTCTCAAAACAACGCCGACAGCTAGTCTAAGAGATCTATGGTTCTTGTATTTAAACGTTTAATCCATAACAAGGATTTATTAAAAGAATTCATTCGCCGGGATTTGCATAGCCGCTATGCGGGATCCGTCATGGGAATATTTTGGTCGGTCATTCATCCCATCGTCACCTTGGTAATTTATACGTTTTTATTTTCCGTCATATTAAAAGTTAAATTGGGTGATCAACCGGGAATGACCAATTTTGCTCTCTATTTATTTTGCGGGATGTGCCCTTGGTTGGCCTTTCAAGAAGCTCTTCAACGGTCCACTTCCTCGATAGTAGAC
The DNA here is from genome assembly GCA_963932495.1 of uncultured bacterium. Classification (GTDB taxonomy): domain Bacteria; phylum Nitrospinota; class Nitrospinia; order Nitrospinales; family JAJDAT01; genus JAJDAT01. The sequence goes on along the minus strand of CAWVUN010000017.1, from coordinate 1,855 downwards.
AATAGCAATTTGATCAAGAACATGGTGTTCCCATCCAAGATTTTGCCGTTATACCTTTCTTGTTCATCGTTAATAACCGGCCTTATCAACCTTGGAATTCTGACCCTGGCAATATTGATTATCATGAAGTTTGTCAGTCCATATTTGATCTTGTTGCCGTTATTACTGGTTTTTCAATTGCTCTTTGCGCTAGGATTTGGACTCTTGACCGCTACGGTCAACATTTTTTTCCGCGACACCACACAGATAATTGGAGTGTTCTTAACGGTTTGGATGTTTCTAACACCTATATTTTATCCAGAAAGTATGGTGCCGCCAAGGTTCATGGGTTTTTATATGCTCAATCCTATGACTCATCTGGTTCATATTTATCGCGATATTTTTCTACTGGGCAAGATGTTTGACTTGGGTAGCTTTTTCTATTTTGCGACTTTTTCCGTTTTGGTATTTTTTGCGGGTTATCGTATTTTCACTAAATACCATAGAAAGTTTGTCGACTTATTATGAACGCTGTAGAAGCCTGTAATTTATCTAAGAAATACGAAATCTACGCGAAGCCCTCGCATCGGCTTTTAGAGTTTTTGTCGATGGGAAGCAAGCGGTACCACTCGGATTTCTGGGCGCTCAAAGACGTTAACTTCGCCATTGAAAAGGGCGGAGCCGTTGGCATTATCGGCCCTAACGGTTCGGGAAAAAGCACTCTCTTAAAACTGATCAACGGCATTACCATTCCATCAAAGGGCGAAATTAAAACAAACGGCCGTATCGCCTCACTCATTGAATTGGGGATGGGGTTCCATCCAGAGTTTTCTGGGCGGTCTAATGTTCATATGAATGCAGCCTTGATGGGGTTGAATCATGAAGAAATTGAAGATAAATTTGAAAGCATTTTAGAGTTTTCAGAATTAAGAGACTTCATTGATTACCCAATCAAGACCTATTCCTCCGGGATGCAGGTACGCTTGGCTTTTTCGGTAGCGATTCATATCAATCCAGAAATATTACTGGTAGACGAAGCACTATCGGTCGGCGACGCTCTGTTTCAGCATCGCTGTTTGGAAAAAATTCGCGATTTCCACGAAAAGGGAATCACCATCGTTTTTGTTTCTCACGATCTCAATACATTAAAGGCTTTGTGCCCGCAGACAATATTAATTGATCGCGGTCAATTTGTAGAAAAAGCGGAGACAGGCTCGGTTTTAGATCACTATATGGAACTCGTCGCTCGGCAGGAAGCTAAGGCGATTCGAACGGTAGCTGCTAAAGACCCCCGTTTTTCAGATTCTGCGAGTAACGAAGAAAAAGGTGATGTCAAAAAAGGCAGGCGATACGGTTCTTACGAGGCAAAAGTTACTCAGATAAAGATGTTCACTGATAAAAAAGAAGAGAAAAACGCTTTTGTTTGCGGTGATTTCTCCAGTCTGGAAGTTAGCTTAGAAGTGAAAGAACCTATAAAGAATTTGACGGTGGGGATGCTCATCCGAGATCGGAATGGAGTTGAAATCTACGGAGCTAATACTTTTCATAAAGGGATACAACTTGAAAATTTAAAAGCGGGAGAAACCCTTACCGCTTCGTTTCAACAAGATCTGCCTTTAAGACCTGCCGACTATTTTGTAACCGTCGCTTTGCATTCTGTAGATACTCATTATTCGGAGTGTTTTGACTGGTGGAACGATGCTTTCATATTCAGTGTATTGCCGAGTCTTTCCCGTTTTTCTGGAGCGTTTGATCTCGATTCTAAAACCTCCATCATTCGCGATGAACCGGGTTCACTAAAAAGTCAAGACGCTTCTAATTCCGAAGCACAAAAAAATTCTCCAGAGAATCATCATGTTTGATTTAGATCCTAAAC
>CAWVUN010000016.1:0-11260 GCA_963932495.1 uncultured bacterium | reverse complement strand
GCTTCTGGCTTCAAAAAGATGAAGCTTATTAACCAACTAATTAAATTAAGCGTTCTTAGCGCTTTAATAATCCCTTTAAGTAAAAAATATAAAGATAATTATCTTGAGATAGTTAATTTATGTAAAAAAAATAAGATAATAATTATGTATTATAGTAAATCTAAGTTATTCGATATCTCATCAAAGCCTTTAAAATTTAATTTCAATGATAAATTTCTATATTCCAGTGGCTTTCCTTTTATACTTCCTATAGCCACACCTGCGTCAGCATTAGCGTATTCCTCAAAATTAATTTCCCTCAAAGATATGATTCGGTCGGGAGTCGTTCTTGGGGTATTGGGAATTTTTGTTTTCCTATTTTTATATCTAGCGTATTGGCCTGCATTGGGTTTTCGGTAAACTCATCCCTTCTCAGTTTTTCCAATTTAACTCTCCAATCAAGACCTAGTTATTTCTATAGAGTTTTATTTTACCCTCATGTTAAGGTTTCATCTCTTTGGTTTTAAAAGTCGTATAATATAGAATAAACTTAAAGAGTGAGTTAGAGTTTCCTCTACTGACCTGCCTAAGGATTATCCTCCATTGCAAAGTTATGACCTTTAGTTTCTTGGAAGAAAATGAAAAAAAATCGTTTTTTAAAAGTTCGGTTTTAAAAGGCATTGTTCTATTTTTGTTGGCGGCAGCGATTTATATTCCCTCTTTAGAAGCGCGTTTTATATGGGACGACAACACATTCTTTGATGCGAACCCCATAATGGAAGCTCCAAATGCTCTCTATCGTTTTTGGTTTACGAAGGACGCTCCAGACTATTTCCCACTAGTTTCTACAAACCTTTGGGTTCAGCGTCAATTATGGGATATCGAACCATTAGGATACCATTCTGTTAATATTTTATTCCACGCGGCTAATGTCGTTCTATTTTGGCTTATTTTAAGTTCTTTAAACGTTCCAGGATCTTGGCTTGCGGCTTTGGTATTTGCTTGGCATCCAATTCAAACGGAATCGGTATCGTGGGTTACGCAAATTAAAAATGTCCAATCGACGTTTTTTTATTTGTTGGCGGTGCTTTATTATTTGAAATACGACTCGCGTGGCGGAACCTGGCGGATGAGTTTGTCTCTTTTCTTTTTTCTCTGTGCATTGATAAGTAAAACTGCGGTGGTCATGTTACCCGTTGTTTTGTTTTTATACCACTTGACGATAAAACCGATGTCGCTTAAAGAACTCTCCGTTAGGACGGGACCCTTTTTTGCCATGTCCTTAGTTTTTGGTCTGATTACAATTTGGTTTCAATATACCAGCGCAGGCGCAAGTGGGAAAGAATGGTCGATGACGTTTGTTGAAAGAACCGTTAATGCAGGGTTTACGATCTGGTTTTATATTCAGAAAATTTTTATTCCATTAAATCTGACATTTATTTATCCTCGTTGGAATTTTGATCCGAGCACTATATCGTCTTGGGCTCCTCATTTGATGTTAGTGGTTGTTTTATTTTTGATATTGCGTAATAGGGAGAAATGGGGGGGCTATCCAACTTTCGCAATAGGATATTTTTTAGTTTCGCTTTTCCCCGTTATGGGGTTTTTGAATATTTATTTTTTTTTGTACTCTTTTGTCGCGGACCATTATCAATATATAGCGGGGCAGGGGATCATTGCGTTAATAGTCTGTGGTGGAGCCGCAAAGGCTACCAATTTGTCGGAGCGTTATCCTAATAATAACTTCTTCAGGTTTGGTTTTTTGATAGTGGTTTGCGCAGTAACATTGTTTTTGGGATTTATGACTTGGAATCAGCAGAAAATTTACCAAAACCCTATAGCTTTGTGGAACGATACGATCAAGAAAAACCCAAAAGCTTGGATTGCTCACAATAATTTGGGCAATGAATATTCTAAAGCTGGTCGGTTCGATTTAGCCGTAAAAAATTATTCGGATACTCTTAAGGTGAAACCCGATTATGCAGAAGCAGAAGATAATTTGGGGTTAGCCTTATTAAAATTAAATAGACCGGAAGAAAGCAAAGCGCACTTTCTAAGGTCTATCCGTTTGGATAGTTCTATTTGGGAAGCTCATAATAACTTGGGAACCATATATGGGAATGAAGGGAATATGAGCGAAGCCGCTAAACACTTTGAAGCGGCTTTAAAAATAAACCCAAGAAATACTGAAATCCATAATAACCTAGGGTTAGTATATGGAACTCTAAATCGTCGCGAGGATGCTCTGAGGCATTTTGATTTTGCTCTTCAGGATAGCCAAATACGACATTATGTTCACACGAATATTGGAAACTATTTTATGCAAGAGGGAAATGACGAGAACGCGTTGTTCCATTTTCGGAAAGCCCTACAAATTGATCCTAATCATGAAGACGCTCGAAAAAAAATGGAAAAAATCTTGAGCAAATATTCTCAAAAAAATTAAAGGGCATTGATTGGTAAATGAAACCTATATCTCAAATTAAGCCGATGGAATTAAAAGAGCGCTTGGATCGCGGAGACAATATTTTTGTGATTGATGTTCGAGAATCGTGGGAACGTAGTTTAGCTTCGATAGAAGGATCGGAGCACTTCCCTTTGACGGAGTTAGTGGATCGAACGCAAGAATATATTTTTGAAGAAGAAATTGTGGTTTATTGCCATGTCGGCGAGCGTTCCTATAGAGCTGCGATGTTATTAGAGGAGTCAGGGTTTAAAGTGGTGCATAATTTAGTGGGTGGAATTGACGCGTGGTCGCAGATTGTCGACCCAGCGGTTCCTAGATACCGTGCTTCGATGTAAGTCTTTTTATTTCCTTTGAAGACGGGGCGTTTTTAAAAAAAATAATTTTAGTTTTAACGCTACAGAAGAGTCTGGGGCTTCCGCACTGACGCTCATGATTTTTTTTACAATAGCTTTAAACGCTCCCAATATAAATGTAATTTTATAGAGACATCGAAGAGCAATATTCCAAAATAAAGAATAATGTTTGGCAAAAAAGTTTAAGTCGCTCCGGTAGGTTTCTATAATAACTTTTTCTCGGATTTTGGGAAGATGGGTGGACTTACCAAAAAAATGAATCAGCGAGGTTTCGGGATAATAGCAAACTTTAAACCCCGATTTACGAGCTAACCTGCAAAAATCGTCTTCTTCGTTATATAAGAAATATGTTTCGTCTAACAAACCTATTTTTTCGAAAAGTGATCTGCGAACGACAAAGCATTGTCCTCCAACCGTTTGGACTTCTCTCGGTCCGTCGCCAGTCATTTTTGCAGCGTCTCTGGAAAACGAATAGAGTCCCAAAATTCTATAAATGGCATCTATCGGTTTGTCTTCAAAATGTCTCATGGGAAGGGCCTTATGGGCGTCGTCAGTCACTTCAGGGCTACAAATACAAAACTCTGGGTGATCGTCTAAGTGGCGGACAATTTTTTTAAAGCAATTTTCAGTCAAAAGTGTGTCGCTATTTAGCAATACCACATAGCGTCCACGTGCGATTTTGATTCCTCCATTATTCCCTGCGGAAAAACCTAAATTATATTCGTTGATGGCTAAAACAGTTTGCGGAAATGATTTTTTTACTGCTTCTGGTGAGCCGTCTGCTGATGCGTTATCGACGACGATAACTTCAAATTCGATCCCGTTTGTTTTTTCATAAACGGAGCGTAAACAGTTCAGCAAAATTTCTTTTGTATTGAAACTGAGTACAATAATCGAGAGGTCTAAAGATTCTGGGTTTTGAAGCATGGGTTTAAATTATAATTAAGTTGATTGTAAATCTTATAGAATTAAGTTGTAAGTAAAAGTTTAAGGGCTAATTCTTTTGAAAAATAGTTCATGTGTAGTTTTATGTCCGAGTAGTTTTCTGATGCTCGGATTTATATTATCTGTGATGTTCTTAAGTTCGCAATGGGCAATCTTGGCAAGTCCATGTGATTTTTCAGTTTGTCTAATAATCAAATTGATGCGTTTAGTCGAACGTAAGAGGGCAGTGGTATACAATGATTTTTTAGGGGAAATTGGTAGACTGTTTCTTGTTTGGAAGTAGAAACTTGCTTAAAACGTAGACGTTTGTAAAAGTCCTTTGCCATCCCATTTTTTTTTGTTGGCATGTAACGACCGACCAAAGTTTGGATCGCTGCTTTTTTTGCTTCTTCACAAATAAAGTTCATAAAGGCTTCTTCAATTCCGCGGCCCAGGGCTCGACAGCTCATTAATAAAACATCTAATTCCCATGAGGTTTTAGAGGTCGTTTTGACAATACAAGCTCCAACAGTTCCATGATCACCAAACCGGTCTGAGGACTTTATACAATATGCTTTCGAGTCTTTGGAGTGTGAAAACGATTTAATTTCGGCTTCGCTATAGCGTCTAGTTGTTAGATTGAATTGGTTGGTGCGTTGAGTCAATTGGGAAACTCTGGGAATGGAAAATGAATCTACAGGTAAAACTTCGACTTTAGTTTCAAGAGAAGTCAGGTACTCGCTGAGGTTGGTGGTTTGAGTTTTTAATTGTTTTCTTTCCGTTTCCGCCTGATACATTTGAGTGCGGTTTTTATCTTCGCTAGTTATATTAAGCGTTTCGAAGACGTCTATCTCTAAAAGAGCTTGAGCGTAATTGGAACAGTCGTTGGGTAAGTCAATGGTTAACACTTCAGGCAATTCGCGTTTTATTAGAAAACGTTCTGCGGGGTTGTCGTCCATAAAAACAAAACTATCCAATCCGATATTAAGTTCTGCGGCAATTTCTCTCATATTCTGGGCTTTGTCTTGCCAATTTGCACGGATACAGGAAAAATCGCTCAATTTTAAAATCATTTCGGGTCGTTTCTCAAACGCTTCTTGAACTAACTCGATATCGTTTTTACTATTGATAGCTAAAATAATACCTCGTTTTAAAAGAGCTTTAATTATGTTTTGAAAATCACGGTAAGCATTACCCGGTGGTTCAGTGTCGATTTTTACGCCTTCGATTCCGTCTTCACCCAATACGCCGCCCCAAAGCGTATTGTCTAAATCCAAAACTAAACATTTTTTGGATAAACCAGCTATAGGGCTCACGATTCTATTCATTTCTTTTGCTAATGTTGGAAAGGCACTTTCGGGAATCGACATTTTGGCTAAATATTTCATTTTGTCGTCAAAAGTTTTTCCCGAGTGGGAAATTGCCTTTTCGACGTCTAAAAGATACAGCCCGTTTGGTTTTGTTTTTACGTGATCAGAAAGCCACCGGTTCCAAGTATCGAGTATTTCTTTTTCCCCTGGCGTTTCCCGATGATCGTGAATTCCCATTATGAAATGTCTGGGAAGGGAAAAATTAGAAATTGCCAACGCAGATTGAGAATGATCCAGAAAAGTATTGGACAAGGATCGCATCCTATCAAACTTTTCTCGGCATAATGGGAGGCGTAGTTCTGGATCAATTTCAAAAAAAGTATCGAATAACTCAGGAATAAAAGTAGTTGCATCTAATAGAAGAAATGTAATGTTAGGTGCAAACTGGTAAAGTTCGGAATTTGGATTAATAATTTCTTGGGTGAAAAAATCGTAACTGCCAAAGAAAAATTCTGCTTGAATGCCAGTTAAAAAACATTGCGCTTCTAAAAATGGTCGAAGCGGTTGAAGCGTAATGTTTCCAATAATGGCTATTTTTATTGGTTTTAGAGAAATTCCTTGTCGATTATTTGAAAGAAGCTTTTTTACTTTTTTTGAAAATATTTTTGCCGCTGAAGGATCCGAGCTTTTTCTAAAAAAATCCTGATAATGAATAAATGATTTTTGTGGCTTTTTTGCTTCGAAGAGCGAGGCCAAGTTTAATAGTACGTTCGCATTTTCTGGATCTATGTTAATTGCTCGTTCGAAGTGCCGTTCCGCTTCGTTGATATCGCCGAGACTAGCAAAAACTTTTCCTATCGAAGATTGCACGGTACTGTCTTCTAAAATCCAATGAGGTAATTTATTTATAAGATTGTGAGCTTTTGGGCTATTTGTTTGGGAAAGTTTTTCTAGAAGAATACCGCAAATAGAGCGGGCTTTTAACTTAAGAGATGAGTTTGATTCTAGTAAAGGAGACGCTTCTAGTAAAAGATCTCCTGCGTTTGAAAAACAATCGCGCTCTAATAGAAATTCGATTTTAGTTTCTACTAACCGAATTGAAAGTTCTTGTTTGGTTTTTGAATCCAGATTAGCTTCAATTAGTTTTTCAGTTTTAAAATTAGAAAACATGTTACATGACGTTGCCGCCACAAATGGGCAGATTCGTTCCTGTTAAATAATCTGAAAGAGGAGAAACTAAAAATAAAACGGCGTTCGATATATCATTGCATTCTGTGTTGCGTTTCAATGGAGTTTGTTGGGCTATAGATTGTTTAAATGAATCTGGCAAGCCGCCGACAAGTTCCGTTTCTGTAAGTCCGGGAGAAACCATATTAACTTGGACATTTGGGGCTAATTCTAAAGCCAAACTTTTTGAAAAACCTTCTAATGCGTATTTGGCGGTAATATAAGTGGCCATTCCCAAGGGAGGAACGTTGAATGCGTATTGAGTGACGATGTTAACAATTTTGCCGCGTTTATTTTTTTTCATGTGTGGCATGACAGCTCGACAGACGTTATATGCGGCTTTGACGTTCATATCAAAAGTGGTAGAAAAATCGTTCCAATCTGTTTTGGCGATTTTTTTATGAATCATTGGGGACGCGGCGTTGTTCACCAAAATTGTTGGGAGACCTAAGTTTCCCAAAGTTTGATCGACTAAGCCTTGAGCTGACTCTGGGTTTGATACGTCGGCTTCAACGGCGATCGCTTTGCCTCCCGCTTCTTGTATAGAGGCTACTACGGATTCAGCTTTGTCGCGACTTTTTAAATAGTTTACTGTTATCGCGCAACCGCAGCTAGCTAGTTTTTTAGCGATATCGGCTCCAATCCCTCTGCTGGACCCAGTGATTATGGCAACTTCATTTTTTAGATCGAACATAAATGATGTCTTCTAGCAAAGTTTATTCTTCCGCCGGACGAGCCCAAGTAACTTGTCCCTTGCCGATGAGGACGACTTCGTTGTTTTGGTTGGTAGCGGTTGTTTTTAAAATCAAAATTTTAGGACCGTCTACTTTACGCAATACGGTCAAGTTTGCTCGTATCGTATCTCCAATATAAACTGGCTTTTTAAAATTTAAATCTTGAGTTAAATACACAGATCCGTTTCCGGGTAAAATATTTCCGACTAAATTTGAAAATAAGGAAGCGGTAAACATTCCATGAACGATGGGTTTTTTAAATGCGGTTTTACCAGCAAATTCTTTATCTACATGAATCAAGTTTTGATCTCCAGAAATTTCGGCAAAATAACGTACGTCTTCTTCTGTTACCGTTCGGGTGAGTTCCGCTTCGTCTCCGACTTCAATTTCTTCGTATTCAGACATCTTTTTTATGTGGTCCCTAAAAGTTCCAGTGTTTTGGTTCATCTGCCGATATTTTATAGAAAGCTTCCGCATATTCAAAGCCTTCGTTTCCTCCAATTGACCGAAATTTATTCAACGCTTTAATTTGCTCGCCTAACCGGTCAATTCCCTTTTGAGATTTATAAACGGAGATAGCCTCCATTTTTTTATGAATGGAATTGTCTATATTCACAATTTGGTTAGGAATCATCGCTGTCCATACTTCGTAAAAAAACATGTTAGCTACTGGATATAGGGTCAAAGCTTCCAAACAGATAGCGGCTGAGGCTTTGTGATCTGGATGGTTGTCCAAGTAAAATGGAATGTAAACAGTATCGGGATTCAATTCCTTTAAAACCGATTCAGTCTTTTGCACGCTCTCGGAGTTGTGTCGCAACTCTCTGTCGGGAAAGTCCATAAAGATGCAGCGATTGATCCCTATAATATTAGCGGCTTGATTTGCTTCCTCTTTTCTTAGTTGGACGATATTTTCTTTGCTAAGATCTGTTTCGCATTGGGAGCCGTCTGTCATGAAAACTGCGGTGATTTGACAACCCTTTTGAGCGTGTTTGTATAAAACTCCTCCACAACCCAAAGCTTCATCGTCGCAATGAGGAGCGAACGCAACAATGCGTTTGCCTTCTGGGACATCAATCAGTTCCGGCGTTAATGAAGAAAGTGAATTAACGACATTGTAATAATTAGCAACGACTTGATTTTTTTTCGAAGCAAAAGCATCTTTTACCAGGCGTTTTATCACGATTTTTTTTACGAAGTCGAAATGAGTATAATTAGGGAACCTCTAAAAACTGTTTTTAGCTACAAGCGTATCTAATAAAATAAGGGGTTACGAGTTGCGGCAATTAAAATATTAAATTATTAGAGATTCTCATCGACTCGTTTTTATAGGAAATTTAATAGGCGAGAAAATTTTGATAGAGGTGTAATAGACGAGTAGGTTTAAAACGTTAATTTGAAACTTTCTCTAAATGATCGGATATCACTTCTTTTACTTTTGAATAAGTGGTCATCGCCATCACTTCGTCCATGGTGACTTTGACTTTGAACTCTTTTTCAATCTCAGAAATTAAATTCAAGTGTCCTAGTGAATCCCAGTCCTCTAGGTTATCTTGCGAACTATCATTCTCAATTTCGTCGATCTCTAAGTCCAAAGCTGTGGCGAAAATTTCTTTTAATTGCTCGTCCATATACTACCTTTCAAATCTTCCTTCTACTGTTATCGTCTTTCAAGTATCGTCAAGTTTCTGCTTTTTCCAACAGCTATAGAGTAAGCTGGAATATTTTTCGAAACTACTGTTCCTGCGCCGATGACTGAGCCCGTCCCAATGGTCACGCCGTACATAATAACACAATTGGCCCCTATGAAAACGTCGTCCTCAATCATGATATCTTTTTCTGAAATCTCTTGTGACGTATAACTTTCGCGTTTAGAAAAACCGTGATTTGACGAAATCACCATGGTTCCATAGGCCACTGCCGAATTCTTTCCAATATGGATTTTTGATCCCTTAGAAGCCCAAACGCAACAGTTTGCTTCAATGAGCGAATTGTCTCCTAGGGAGATATTCTCCCCGAATCTCAAAGATGTCGTAGGATGTATATCGACGTCTTTACCTCTACTTATTTTTGAAATGGGGACAACATGTTCGTAAAAATAATAAACCAGATAGCGAATCGCCTCGACGTATAAAGCCGGGTTAAAAATTATTTTTAGAATATTGAAGAGACGCATCATAGAGAATGTTTAAAGCGTTTCTGGAGGGTGCCCTGAAGAAAGTTATTAGCTAATGAACCGGCGATTTGGAAGAATCTTGCCAGATTTATCGTAATATTCTTTCAGGTTGTGCCAACTCAAATGAATATCGCAATCCTGGCAAATTGGAATATCAAAACGTTTTCGGTCTCGCATTTTTTCGCGCATCTTGGACATAACAGAACCCGTCCAAATTTCTTTTATGGATTTATCCTTTAGATTGCCTAACCGAGTAGTTGAAAACATATCGACACAGCAAAGAACAGCTGAAGCGTCCCAATAAATGACCAACCATTTCCAAAGTTGGACACATGGAGCTTTGTTGGTGAGGTTGAATTGCTTGTAACTGAACTTTGTCGACGATGGAGTGCCTCCTAAGTAATTTTCGAAGAAAGAATCTTTGTCGAATTTACCAGCCCAATTGGCAATGATATTATCGTCGATGGGAGTTAACTCAATGGAGCAGTTATGGTCGGACATGCGCTTATAAAGCTCGTGATTGACTGTTTCCTCATATGTCTTTAAGGTTTTTACTCGAAAATTAACGGGAACGGGTTTAGGAGCTTTGTCGTTGGCTTCCAAAAAGGCTAAGATATTATCTTTAACGACGTCATAGCTCATTTTTTTGACGTCTTCAAAAGTCTCTTTATCTAATTCGTCTAAGCTAACTTCAACGCCAATTGAGTTATCGAGTAAAATGGAAGTTATTTTCTCGGTCAAAAAATACCCGTTTGTTAAAACTTCAGCTCCGGTGATAGAAGAAAATCTCCGCAGATACTCGATTTTTTCACCCAAGGTTTTATCCAACATGGGTTCGCCAAAAGTGCCGAAACGGATATGGCCGCCACGGCTAGAATAGTCGTCCATAATATGTCGAAAGACATCCATTTTCATCACGCCCAAGTTGGTTAGATCTGGGTTTGGGCACCAAACACATTTGGCGTTACAACTATTGGTGTTGTCAATAACTAGGACACGCGGCCAATCTTCTAAAATATTGGCCATGGGTTCTATAGTGCTATCAAATGTAGGTGAATCCAAAAAACGTCTGCGATAAAAGTCTAAGGCCATTGCAAACGGCATTTTTTTGAGCCACTTTTTAAGCAATGAAATTGCCGGGTTGCCGTTGCCATTTGCCGAAATTTCAACAGCTTTGGGACCCGAATTTTTTATTTCTTCAGTATTAATTTTTGGTTTTGTCAAAGAATTCATTGCTTAATTGGAAAGATTGAAAATAATGGGGTAAGCCTGAGCCGGAAGATACTATCTATCAAAGCTATTAGCCACATATATCCACCCCCCATTTTAGACTATTTTATGGGCTCCGGGGAATAAAAATCAAGCGGTGACTAAAATTGTATAATATCAAGCTTTTCGGCGTTTTCTGGTTTCTCCTTGAATTCAAGGCAGAATTTATACAAAATAATCTTTCAATAGGTTTTTTAAAACTATTTAGCATAAATTTAACAGGAGTTAGTGGCGATGTTGGACGAATATCTGAATCAAGGTAAAGATTTAACCGATCGAGTTGAACGATTACGAGGTTACCTTTGACGTCGCTAATAAATTAAAAGAGCTGGAAGAGCTTAATAAAGCTGTAGCAGCCCCCGATTTCTGGAACGATAACGAATCCGCTCAAAAAGTATTACAAAAGCGGTCCTCCCTTCAAAAGCCTGTTGAACTTTGGAAAAACCTTTCTAAAGAAAATGAAGACATCCAGACTTTGATCGAGCTGTGTCTGGAAGAGAATGACGAATCGTTATTGGGTGAAATAGAATCTTCTCTTAAAGATCATGAAAAAGGAGTCGCCGACGCTGAATTTAAGGCCATGCTTTCTGGAGAAAGCGACGAAAATAACGCGATTTTAGCTATAAATTCTGGCGCAGGTGGAACCGAATCGCAAGATTGGGCCATGATGTTGATGCGAATGTATTCTCGCTGGGGCGATCGTAACGACATGAAAGTAGAAGTTCTCGATATGCAATATGGAGATGAAGCTGGTATAAAAAGCGCAACAATTTTATTTACTGGAGAATATGCTTTTGGGTATTTAAAAGCGGAAATTGGAG
>CAWVUN010000015.1:0-11263 GCA_963932495.1 uncultured bacterium | reverse complement strand
GACAACATAGTGACCAGCGCGGCGGAAAAGATGCGCTTCGGCTTGAGGAAGGTATTCTTTCCAGCGCTCAAAAAAATGAGTGGTGAAACAAAAGTCTTTTCCCCCCCACATTATTATCGCTGGGTGGTCTTGAAACAATTTAAGTTTCTCTTGCATATCTTTTACTACGGGGTAACTTGGCACATCCTCCCTTATGGGGATATCTTGCACAAAACGTAAATTCGATATTCGGTTAGAATAAGAATCGTATGGAGCTAAATATCCAGCTTTAACTTGATCGGTCATCCGTTTCCTATTTTTACATGCGCGATAAACTGCTCCTCCCACAAACGCATTGAAAACGCGAATCGCAATAGTCCCTATAAACGGATATCTACAAATATCGATACTAAATGGAATGTGATCGGACAAAAATGCTGAGGTATTAAAAATAACCAACCGCTTGATTTTCTCAGGATGTCTTACAGCATACCCCATACCAATGGCTCCACCCCAGTCATGTAAAACCAACGTTATTCCATTCAACTGAAGCTTATCGAGCAGTTTCTCAAGGTTATCTATATGCTGCGACAACGTATAATTATATTCTTGTGGTTTTGCGGACAGCCCACATCCCATATGATCAGGGACAACACATCTGTAATTCGATTTCAATCCGATTACTAAATTTCGATAATAAAACGACCAAGTCGGATTGCCGTGAAGCATTAAAAGAGGTTCGCCCTCTCCTTCGTCCAGATAATGATATTTATAAGAATCGAGTTCGAGAAAACTAGATTGAAAAGGATACAGTTCTTTGAAAGCGTCGGTAATCACCATTCCACCCCTAGCATGAGGCAATTTAAACCGCTTCCGATTCCCAATAACGCGAGTTTGTCGCCAGGGTTTGGTTTTACTTGTTCTATACCCATCCCAAAAGTTGTTGGTAAGGATGCTGATCCAATATTACCAAGAAACTCCAGAGTAGAAAAATCCTTTACCATGTCCAATTGAACTGTATCATACATGAGCTTGCGTTGAGCTCGCCCTACCTGATGACAAAATACATGTGCTGGAGTTTCATTACTCCAACCAATTTCTTCTTTCGTTTTCCTCCAAGTAGCTCCGGATAGCTTACACCCTTCTTTCATCAAGGTTTCGGAATCAGTCTTCATTAAAGGCGACTTTCCCGAATGGACTCCGCTATCCTCGCTTCCTCGACACAAATCATTATGCTGCGTTGCCGCCATGGAAGCTCCTCCTAATAATTTGTGTTTATTTTTTGAGAGGTTTTTATGAGTCAATAAAACCGCCGCAGCGCCAGAGCCTATCGTCAACGAAGCAAACGCCAATTTGACACTTGATCGAGTCAAGGTAGTGTCCGCTATTAAATCTTTAATTGTCGAATCGACTAATGGCCCCCCATTTTCACCGGAAACAATTAATCCCGCTTTGATCTGCCCATTTTCAATCATATTAGCCACAATGATCATGCCATTTAGAACACCTAAACAAGCATTTGAAACGTCAAACAATTGTATATCCGAAGAAAGCTTTAAATTATTATGGATAACGGAAGCAGTTGCAGGTTCAAGAAAGTCGCGGCAAACAGAAGCACAAATCAAACACCCAATATCTGATCGGTCAATCCCAGATTGCACAATAGCTTTCTCTCCGGCAATGGAACTTACTTGACTTGGGAAAGCTCCTTTGTTCCAAAATCTGCGTTCCTTAATTCCGCTCATCATTTCAAGCCGACCATATGGAAGTTTTAAACGGTCATAAACAGGATATAAACGTTTTTCTATATCGGTCGACGAAACAATATTTTCGGGCAAATGATAAGTTATAGACTCTACGCAAACATTTTCAAAATTCATAATATAACTTAATCCGATTTACGATACTGTTCCAGAAAATTGCATTTCGTAATATTTTTTATAGAATCCATCGTTGGCGAGTAGATCGTCATGCGACCCTTCTTGGACAATCCTGCCTTGATCCAAAACAATGATTCGATCTGCATTTTTGATTGTAGATAATCTATGCGCAATAATAAATGTGGTTCGGTTTTCCATTAATGCATTCAAAGCGTTTTGAACTAACTTTTCGGACTCTGAGTCCAAGGAAGACGTGGCCTCGTCTAATACCAATATTGGCGCGTTTCTTAAAATTGCTCTGGCAATAGCGATTCTCTGTTTTTGCCCGCCGGAAAGTTTCACTCCCCGTTCTCCAATCTCTGTCTCATATCCTTCATCAAGAGTTGTCACAAACGAATCCACATGAGCTGCACGGGAAGCTTCTAGAATCTCTGCGTCAGTAACCCGCATTTTACCAAATGCTATATTATTTTTTATGGTGTCATTAAACAAAAATGTTTCCTGAGTCACTAATGCTAAATTGGATCTGAGGGAAAGTACGTCAAAATCATTTATGTTGACCCCATCGATTAAAATTTTGCCTTCAGTCGCGAGATAAAACCGAAATAACAAGTCAACTAAAGTGGTTTTCCCCGCTCCACTCATGCCTACAATAGCTACAATGGAAGATTTTTTGACCGTGAGGTTGATATCATTTAAAACTCTAGCACTTCGCGATGGGTACTTAAATGATACGTCTCTGAACTCGATGTGACCTTTGAAATCTTTCAGGGATAAGTCACCGCCTTTTACGTCTTCTTCATCTTGATCTAATATAAAAAATACTCTTTCAGCTCCAGCTAGCGAACCTTGAAATTTTGTATAAATTTTAAAGAGCAATCGAATCGGGCCATACATCATAAACAATGCAACTACAAAAGCGATAAATGAACCTTGTGAAACTTCCCCTTTTAATACTTGATTACCTCCATACCAAAGAATGAAAGAGCCGCTTATCATTCCCAAAATTTCCATTAATGGAGATGATAGTTCTACATATTTGACATTACTTTTCATAACATCTAAAAACTGATTATTTTGACCGTCTAGTTTTTTATTTTGTTGTTTTTCCAAAGAAAAGCCACGAACTACCTTTATTCCTGAAAAGGTCTCTACTACTGTAGAATTAATATTCGCAATTATTTCCTGCCCTCTTCTATTTAAGTGTCTCAGCTTTCTAGCAATTGACGCAATTGGAGCTATGGCTAAGGGAAAAATAAACAAAGACATGATAGCCCAATCCCATTTAAGGTAGAACACCCAACATATTAAACCGATCAGCATAAAGGCATTTTGTAAAAACTCCTTTACCATGTTGGTTATGGAGGATTGCATGATCGTTACATCGTTGATAAAGCGGGATAACAACTCTCCAACTGGAGAATCTTCAAAATATCCTAATGGTAGTTTTTGAATTTTTTGAAAAATTTCATTTCTCAAAGAAACGACTAATTCCCATGAAATCCCAAAAATTATTATGTTTTGTAGGTAAGATAAAGCTCCTTTAATTATATACAGTCCTACCAACGCCAAAGGAATTGCCGTAAGCATGAATGAATCTTTTTTGACAAAAACCTCGTCAAAAGTTTTCTGAATTATAGGAACTGGAGAAGTTGCTATTAGGCCAACGATAATGGAGCAAAAAATCGCAAGAAAAACCTTTCCTTTATAAGGAATCAGGTATCGGATGAGGCGTTTATATAAGTCGATCGAAACGGGCATAAAAAAACCCCTACCTTATTGACTAAAGCAGGGGTTTATAACAATTCTGTTTATAAAAAAGCTATGTGACTTAAGAGTTCAACCAAAATAAAAAAATTAATTCTTTTTAGGAAGAAAGTCTTCTATTGTAGCTCCATTGGCAACTGCTTCAGCCATTACTTTGATAGAAGCTTCAATACCTAACTCGCATACTTCAATTGTAATATTGGTAGCGTCAACTGAAATTGCATATTCAAGAACTCTCTTCACCGTGTTATCTCTCATAAACCCTTGTGGAACTTTTTCAACACGAGCAGTCGCTTCTGGGGTCCAGGTGAATTTTGATTCATCAATAAGTCCGTTGCCATTTCCATTTCCAATATCACTACCTTTAGCGGTAGTTCTTTCATTAAAAATACTATTAACAAAAGCTACAGAAACCGTGGTTATGTTTTGAACTCGAGCATTTTTCTCAACTCGCGCTTGAGCTTTTCTTCGAAAATGGCTTTCGGAATAGTTATCCAATATATTCCAAGCATGCTGTGTCCATTTAATTTCTTTTTCTGCAAAAGAAGAAACAAATCCAATACCACCTTCTTCTTCGGGATCAATAGCAAACTCTTCCATGTCGATTGGTTTGAGCGATAATGGACCGGCATCACAAACGCCACATTTAATTGCGTCAAAACCCATAACAGCACCGCAGTTTTGGCATTTCAATTTAGTCTCTACAGGGCAATCCATTTTATTTGTATCGATAATTTTTTCGACATTTGCGTCAGAAAAAGCATCAACACCATCTTGACTTCCCTGGTCTCTTAACTTATTGCCGATCATATTCATAGCTTGCATAGCACCAGCCGGTAAAATATTTTCACAAGCTTCGGTTATTACGCTAGAGGTGATCATGCTATGCCCTCTTTCCAAAGCGTATCGTAAAATTGCCGTCGTGGCCATTGGACGAACAAATCCAGGAATTTTTTGCAGTCGTTCGCTGGCTTCTGAAGTCCATTCGATACTTTCGTCAGCAACCATGTCCACTTTTGGCTTAAATACTCGGCTAGAAAGCAAAACATTACATGGAACTAATCGCAATAAGTTCTCGGTATTTCCTCCAATATCCATGTCTGGAGCACTATGAACACCAATTCGGCCTAAGATCAAAAGATGAGGCTTTTCTTCCCGTGCATATTGTAAAACCTTCTCGAAAACTTTACCGTCTAGCAATCGAATGGTACAATCTAAACCTTCTTCTATTACGATATTCCGAGAAACTTCTAAATGCGCTTGATAAATCTTCGCTAAACCTTTATCAATTATGTCTTCGTGTAGTTTTTCTTGCTGTTCAAACTTGAAAACTTTAGAAGCTTCTTTAGAAAGAACGCCTGTCAGACTGTTAAACATTGCGTAATGGAAGTAAGGATCAAAACTAGAGATAACTTCCAAAGGTCGTCCTGTTAGTTTAGCTATTTCAATTCCAGTTTTTAAACCGCCAAATGAATGGCCGCTACCATCAACTGCGACAACAATTTTCCCACTTCCTATTTGTTCGCCATGCAGTTCAGGAGTGTGTTTGACAATTAACGTATCAGTTTCAATTCTTCGGATAACTCTTTCAGTTACCGTTCCGATGCTACTATCTTTAATAGCCCCAAGTCCCAAAACTCCCATGATAACCATGTCGTAATTGGACTCGTTAATATCTCTAACAAGCTCAGTCCAATTCCTTCCTTCAAGGGATTTTCCGACAAAAGGAATATTCATGTCTTTACATTTAAACTTAGGAACATCCAGATAGGAATCTGTAATAACTTCCATTCCCTTTGTAATCAATTGATCATGGATATTCCTTTGTTTTTCCAGCTCCTGTTCATCTTGATATTCCTCAGGCAAACCACTTTCCATTTGCCGAAAACGAACGTCGTGCATTTTTGCGGCATAAACGTGGCTAGAAGTAACGGTAGCACCGGTTTTTCCTGCAAGTTCTAACGCAATATCAATACATGCGTTCGAATAGTCGGAATTATCGACAGGTACATAAATGTTTTTAAACATGAGGCAAATCCCCTTCTAAGCAACCAATTTAAAAGTTTTTATATGAAAGTTTTTTTATCAAAAAAGTGATTTGGAATAATTCAGGCTATAAAACTATCAGCCCATCCTATTTTTGGCATAATTATTGGTTGGATTCTAACAAATTATTCACAAGTGTCAATATTTTAAAGGTTATTGATGAGAAAAATCATTAAAGCAGCTACTTTCTTCAAAGCTTTTATGAGAGAACCGACATAAATAGAAACTCAAATTTATCCTACCTTTAGTTTATTTGAACATTAATAAACCTCTAACTTAATCTATATAAGACTTTAAAATTTTAATTGTAAGGTTTTAAAGTAATTCCAATTAAATTTACTGGTAGAATGCTTTGACAAATTAGGTTAAAATGACACCTTAAATTTACAGCTTTATGTGAATTCATTGACATAAAGTGAATATTAAAAGACATCTCAACATTTCGAATTATTCCGACTGATTTGACTTTTAATAAGCTATCGATTCAATAATTCACAAAAAACTTCACCTTCAAACCACCAAATCAGCTCAAATTCACTTTGCCATTTAAGACCAAAGTCGTTTTAAATTTAATATTTGAGCTGACTGACTATTCAAGTTAAGGAACAAACCATGCCGACGGTAGCCTCTGAAGATATTTTGAGTCAATACAAAGGTATCTTTTCCCTAAATGAAAACAACCTAACTATTGAAAACGAAGACACTTTTAGAGAAAAAGCTATAGACTCTCTCCTTAAAGATGCCGTTCTTGGTAAATCCAAAGAAATTCGAGGCTTGGCCCGATTTATTATTAAATCCGCCGCTTTACAACTTGGAGCAGTTTCTTCCTCTATTCAGGGTCTGTACGAAGCTAGAGGGCGAGGCGAAGTAAGTGGATTTACTGTCCCAGCAATAAATATTCGCGGCTTAACTTATGAAATAGCGCGTTCTATTTTTAGAGCTGCTCATAAGATCAATTGTTCCGCTAATATTTTTGAAATAGCTAAGTCAGAGATTCACTATACATTTCAAAGACCACACGAATACTCAACAGTCATTCTTGCTGCCGCCATCAAGGAAAAACATATTGGGCCAGTATTTATCCAAGGCGACCATTTCCAAATTAATGCAGCTAACTTTGCAAAAGATCAAAATAAAGAAATTAAAGGCTTGAAAAAACTCATTGAAGAAGGCATCAGTGGCGGTTTTTATAATATTGATATTGATACCTCAACCTTGGTAGATCTTAGTCGACCTAATACGGTTGAGCAACAGAGGCCAAATTTTGAAGTTGGAGCGGACTTGACAGCATTAATCCGAAAAGTGGAACCAGATGGAGTTACAGTTTCAGTCGGTGGAGAAATTGGAGAAGTGGGAAAAGAAAATAGCAATCCAGAAGAGTTAAAAGCCTACATGGATAACTTCAATTCCACCTTGAAAGCTATCAACCCATCTTTTAAAGGCATCAGTAAAATTTCGGTCCAAACAGGAACAGAGCACGGCGGAGTTCCTTTACCCGATGGTAGTGTCGCAGACGTCAGCCTAGACTTTGAGACACTCGGCGAGCTTTCAAAAATCTCTAAGGAAGTCTATGGCATATCTGGTGCCGTTCAACATGGAGCCTCTACCCTGCCAGCCGAAATGTTTGACCGCTTTCCAGAACTAGAAACTGCTGAAATTCACTTAGCAACGGATTTTCAAAATATGATCTACGATGGCGGGCATTTCCCTCAAGACTTTAAAGATGAAATTTATGCTCATTTAAGAAATAAGTTTGCGTCGGAAAAAAAAGAGGGGATGACTGACGAACAATTTGTCTACAAAACCAGAAAAAAAGGATTTGGCGAGTTTAAAGAACGGTTTTGGAACCTTCCTCAAGAAATCAAAAACTCTATTGGGGAAAAACTAGAAGCCCGAATGAACTTCTTATTTGACAAACTAAACGTAAAAGATACTAAACCTCACGTAGATAAAACCGTAAAGATCGTCAAAATCAAACCTGACCTACAAACAGAAATTGAATGGAGTTAGACAGTGTCGAGATGATATGTTTTATTTAACCTAACTTCTAAAACGTCTCTTTTGACAACTTAAATAAGCGTTACATCCCTGCCTTTTCCGTCTTGAATATTTGCCGTTAAACGGACTAAATACCCAAAACGTGACCAACAGTTTCCCATCTTCATGGTTCGCTAGCCATTTGACGACATTTCTACAGTTTTCGACTAGTTCTTTTTCTTCCGAAAATTCAAAGCTCTTCTTTACTTTCGTTAAAATCTATTCGACTTAATAGATCATCAACTGTGTTCACTTTTTCAAAAGGAAAACGGACAATAAACCCATGGATATTGTCTTCAAATTTTACCTTTTGCTTTAACAAGACCATTCGCTGGTCCAGATAATATCTATTCTCCAAGTCTTCGCCTAATATAAATAAATCTTTATACTTTATTGGCAGGTCGAACTCTTCAACCTCCAGTTTCACGCCAAACTTTTTATCCAAAAATTCTCTCAACCAATCAACTTCCGGCTTACATAGAAACCCATCTACCCGCTCTCTTACCCACTCTAAATCATCGTCGTCTAAATAATCATATTCATGAACTAATTCAGAATAATGTTTAAGAGGGCTCGCCCTCATAAAAAAACGCCAGTCGACACGAATAGGCTGCTCTCTAAAGGAAGTCGAAATAATAGAATGGGTTTTATACAAGACATCCATGGGATCGTTTCTCTATAAAGTCTTTTAAACTGGGGTTTATTTCAAAGCCCATACTTTCCATTCTTAAAAACATATTTTTTTCTTTTAAAAAATCGATTACTCGATCGGTCAAAATAGGATAATTTAAAACTTTATGGAAACCATCGCAGAAAATGCCAAAATCCCCTTCTAAAATCCCTTTTTCAATCTCTAAATATATTTTAAATAGACCTAACTCCGATTCAAATATCTCAGATCGCTGAGCATAATTATGGGTTCTCCTTGCTCCCACTTTACCAAAAAGCATCCACATAATTGTTTCAATTCTCAACAAATCAGATCTAGCTATAAAATCATAATCCAGTATCTCTAGCTCTCTAGGGAGACTCTTTGGGAAATACTTCTTTCTTATTGGATCGTATTTTAAAGTCAGGCTTCCTTCTGTCTTCATGTCTATACCCGGATATATTACTATTTCTTTTTAGAATAAAACTCTGTTCTTAATCTGGGAGAACGCCACTCAAATTCCTTGGTGTCGGGATTAAACTTTTTTAGCGAACCACAATTTTCACACCATTTAATTTCCCAATCGTTGCGAGGCGAGGTAAACCAATGCACGCTAGAGCCCCCATGATCGCATTCATTAATTTTTTTACCACCCATATCAATTTTCATTAATTCCTTTTTTGCGGTCTTTGCACTCCCAATCACTTTCAGAAACCCACGTAATATTAAGATACTCAGGTAATTTAACTGTTTGATCAATAATGGCAGATTCTATTTGCTTACATGTTAAATTATTTACTAACAAGAGATTTGCCCCTGTCAAATCCGCTCCTTTAAAACTCGCTTTGCTCAAAGTCGATCTCGTTAAATTAGCTCCTTTTAAACAAGCTCCATCAAGCGCTGCTCCGATCAATTCAGCCCCAGATAAATCGGCACCTGTTAAATTTGCCTCAGTTAAATTTGCAACACTTAAAGCCGTATTAGTCATTTTAGCTCCGGTCAAATTAGAACCAGACAAATCAGCTTTTCTTAAATTAGATTCGCTAAAATCATGGCCGCTCAAATCTTTTTGGGATAGGTTTGCTTTCATTAAATTGACACTCCGATAACATTCAGTCTCGTCGCTCATTATTTAATCTCTCACTTTAAAACATAATCGGATGGCGATTTCTTTGCGCAAACCCCATATTGAACATAATATTACTGGAAATGGCCTATCGAGGCAAAATTTTAAAAAGTATAGCGACTTTATCTTCAAACCTTTCACAATTCACACCATGTCCACATTGTCAAAACAAAGAAGAATGACTACAAATCAAAACGTTTTATAATGCTCTTTATCCTGCTACAATAAATTTATGGAAATGGAAAATGAAGATACAAGGAATATAGAAATAGAAGAGCTTAAAGCTATGGTTAAAGAAGATCCTAACGATGGCTTAGCTCGACTTTCCCTAGCCAATGCTTATTTTGAGACCGAGTGCCTTGAAGAAGCAGAAGAAGAATACAAGAGAGCCATTGAATTAGAGCCTGATGAGGAGGACGCACTCTATAATATGGGCATATGCCTTGTTCTTAGAAAAAAATATCCAGATGCTGCCGACTGCTTTAAAAAAGTCCTCAAAACTTCCCCCGACGACCCAGATTGCCTTAATAAATTAGGAGTCGTTTACATCCGGCTTAAAAAATATGAAGAAGCCCTTTCCGTTCTTCAAAAAGGTGTTGAAATAAGCCCTGATTCATACAATGCCCATTTAAGCGTTAGTTTAGCTTATGAAGCTACGAATAAAGGATCCGAAGCCATCCACCACTCAAAACAAGCCGAAAGCTTGGCAGACGAGATGGGCTTAAAAGCTGAGTTAAATGAAAGAACCCTTGAGCTTTATGAAAAGTTTGGTTTCGAGACTTCTTAATTTCGCTTTTAATTTGTTCAAATTTTAAAGCTTGGGTGCCTGATAAATCAACTCAATCCGCTTAGATCAATTTCAATATTTTAGGACAGTAAAGAACTATATTAGCCCTGTGGGCTTGAGAAATTCTCAAACTCAAATTCCTTAATTATTTTTTAAACTAAGTGTTGGGATCTTACCTGGGAGGAAAATAAAAAAACTAAACGGACAAGGTAACAAGAATTAAAAACTTGGCGAGGAGCTAACAAATTTTAATCCCAGTATCAACAAGGTATAAAAAAAGGCGCAAAAAACACGCCACTTAAGATCCTCGCCTTTGACAAGATTCCACTTTTTTTTTAAGAATGTTTCTTCTACAATTTCTTTTTCTTTTTCCATAATGAAATATTATTCGTTTTGAATTTATAATTCAACCGATTTTTTGATTTAGGCTTTAATTTTTGTTCTTTTGGTCGTTCAATAAAAAATGACGGTCATTAGCTAACTCATATAATTAGACTCCCTACAATTGGTTTTAAATAGCTCCTTAATATAATAGAATGTAAACATGGAACCAAAGGAATCGATAAACGCTTTTTTAGATGTAGTTAGTCGAAAACGAAGAGGGTATTTTGCTGTCAATGGTTTTTATACAGCAATAACCTTTCTAATTACAATCTACTTAGCGGGAAATTCTATTTCATATTTCTTGGGTAACCTAAGAAGCTTGTTAATTCCTTTTGGAGTATTACTTCTCGGTTGTCTCATTTACGCATTTATCAAATATTTTATCCCCGCTTTTTTCTCAAAATTTTCTAGAGAACAAGCTGCCCTTTTAGTTGAAAAAAAACACCCTCATTTACAAGATTCCTTAATCAATTCATATCAGTTACAAAACCTCTTACAGGACTCGAATGCAAATCAGAAAGTTTCTGTTAGGTTTATCAATGAACTAATACACACAACAAAGAAAGATCTAGCAAGCCTTGACCCCAGTTCAATTGTTGATCTTAGGC
>CAWVUN010000014.1:0-11275 GCA_963932495.1 uncultured bacterium | reverse complement strand
GTATATAGTTGTCCACCCCCAGGAATAAGAGAGTAGAGGTAAGCTGCGTCATTATCGTAAAGCTTGCGTTCTTTTTTGCACCCCTTTAGCATCAACGCTTCCATCTCCTGCTCCATCGTAGGAGAAACTTCCTTATACTTTGGATTGGGTGTCACTTCTCTCCATTTTTTCTCTACTTTCATCCAATTAATTTTTTCCCCTCTTCCAGCGCATCCTGAAAAAAGCAAAATCGTAATCGAAAGACATAAAAAATAAAGGAAAAGCCGCACTCCAAAACCTCATAAATTATTAAAAGTCAATGAATTATAAGAAATTGACAAACAATCGTCAACATTAAACAACCTTTATGGGTGAAGTTAAAAAAATTTACTCTTGTGGCTATTTTACCAAAATAGACGCTAGCTTTTGATCAGAGAAAATTTTTTTTACGCCTGCGAAATACCCAAGTTAGTCAACTTTTCATTTAAAAATCGCCCAAATGGAACTTTTTGAATCACTTCTTGCGTATCTCGATAAACTCTCGAGTATTTTTCTCTCTCTTTGCTTGCAGGAGCTTTGAACGCTGCATTCATTTTTTGGTGTAACCCAGAAGAGTCAACAAACATTAAAAACTTAGTTTTCAAAATCGCAACTTTCAAACTCATCGCTCCGATGTCAGGGCGGGTTTTTACTCAAAATCCCAAATCCTGTAGACCTCTTTTCAAAGAATTGACAGTTTTTTCTTCTAAATTCGGATCGGCCACGATACCAACCTTATTGGTTTTGAAATTAGCCTCCCTTTTGTAAATATCTTTATTTGGACGAGAGTCTACAACTTTGAGGACCATGGCCTTACCTTTTCCAATATTCGAGTTTTTAACAAAAACCGTTGGATTAGTAACCACATCATGATGGTAAGCGCATCCATGACTGGAGAAAAAAATAAACAAAAAAGAAATGAAAAGTATTAATTTTTTCATGATCCGGCTAATTTCTATTTTTCCTTTTTTAACGATTCTTTTATTTTTTGTTTTTTCTCATCGCTTAATTCTGGTCCTTCTTTAAGCTCTGATTGAGCTAAACCAAGTTTTTCCGAAAACGTTTTTATCGTCACTAATTGTTTTTGATAATAAGAGCATGCTTTGCACAAAGCTAAATAAAATTTCACCTTCAAATGAGGGACAAAAGGAATCTCGCGATCTAATTTCTCTAATATAAGGATAAATATCCTTACAAATCATTTTCAAAATGGACTCCATAAATAACATTTTCTTTGCAAATAAACTTTTCAGTTTTCAAATCCATCTTGTAAAAACTCTAGATTGTTTTCCAAACAAGTTTTAAACCGATTTCTAATTCGATGCATCATTAGCCAAAGATTAGCGAGTTTTATTTCTAATTGATCGCATATTTCATCAACACTAAGCCTATCCATTTCTTTTAGTAGGAATAAACTTCTTAACCTATCAGAAAGCTTATCCACGGATTGATTTAAAGCTTCCATTCATTGTGAATTCTCTGCAGCTTTTTCAGTATTTATTCTCTGGTTTGATAGTGGTATTTTCCATTGACCGTTATCTTGAAAAAGATTTTCTGACGACTCCCATTCTTCAGAATCTCCAAATTCTATTTAGCCTCTCTTCTTAACCTGCAGAAAGTAATCCAAGATCTTGTGTTTCAAAATGCCAAATAGCCAACTCTTTTCAGACGATCTTCCAGAAAAAAAATCTTTTGACTTTCAAGCAGCTAAAAAAGACTCTTCCACAACTTATTCAGCTACCTCTGAATCCTTCACTCTTACTAAGGCAAACCAATAGATCTGAGTGGAGTAGTTATCCACCCAACTCTCCGCGACCTCTGAGGAAAGGCCTTAAGTAATCAAAACCTCCAAGGTTTTTGTACCAAACTTTGATTTACAGATAAACTTATGACGACCTATGTAGCTATATTAGACCCATAAAGAGATTGGTATACCAATCGGTTCCTTAAAACACGTTTAACAAAATTACGGGTTTCTGGAAAAGGTATGCGCTCAACAAATTCATCTGGATCTTTAATTTCTGGGAAACGGGCAACCCAATTGGCTACCGCTTCAGGACCTGCATTGTAACAGCTTAAAATTTTAATCCAATCCCCTTTATATTGTGAGTTTAGTTCTCCTAAATATTTAGTCCCTAAACGAATATTAACTTTTGGATCAAGCAACAAATCTGGCGCAAACTCCGAAATTTCACCTTCCATCAATTGGTAGAGCCTTTTCCCCGTATCAGGCATGATTTGCATCAACCCACGTGCTCCAACCAAAGAAATTGAACTCCCATCAAACATACTTTCTTGCCTGATAATGCTTGTCGCGATAAAGGGGTCTAATCCTAAACCCTTTGCTTGTATATGAATGTCTTCTTTATAAACCAAGGGAAAAAACCTCCTCCAAAACTTTTGAGGCAATTCTTTCTCTCTCAACTTTGTCTTAAACCTTGCAAAAAGTCCTAAAAGTCTTTGAGATTCCCAATAAGCTCCTGCTTGAGCATATGTGTCTGCCATCCATAAGGTTCCCGAAAATGTTTTACGAATCCCTTTTTCAATGTTCCTTATTTCAAACACAGCACTTTTATTTAATCCTAATAAAATTAGCTCCCTTACTCTTTCCAATCTTATTTCAGATTTTTTTTCTAGCTTTGGTTTTGTTGCAACGCCATGAACTTCGTCTGCTTTTATACTAATAGGTTGAATTACCTTAATTTTTTTCGCCTTTTGAGAATTGTGCAAATTAGTTTTTTTCAGCTTTCCAGAAGCAGTAGAGCCGTAATAGGTAAAAGGAAACCTAGACGAAACTTCACGGTAAACCTGATTTGCCGCTAATAAATCTCCGGCTTTTTCAAAAGCCTTAGCTCTCCAAAAAAGATTTGCTTCTAGTAAGTCCCCTTTTGGAAAACTCTTTGCATTCGATTGAAATTTTTTTGCTGCCTCAGGAAACTTACCAGAAATATAGCGGATCCATCCAATTCTCCAAGCCCCTCTTTGAGCAAACTTTCCTCGTTTTTTTCCCAAAACTTGATATTCACGAACAGCTTCATTTATTTTTCCATCTGCTTCTAATACTTTCCCTAAGAAAAACCGAGCTCGTTTTCCTAACCTACTATTAGGGTTTCTATGAATAGCCTGACGAAATATTTCTTCGGCTTCAATGTTGCGATCCAAATTCCATAGGTTTCTTGCTGAACCAAATAAAGCTTCTTGTGTTCTAGATTGGTTTGGAAATTTCTTCAAAATCTCTTGAAACACCTTTGCCGCTTCGTCGCGCTTACTTTGCCTACCGTAAGCGCTAGCCAAATAAAAATAACTTTCCATTGAATCTAAGCTGCCTTTGCTCGTTTCAATTTCGTTAACGACATCTGCAAACCTCGCCTGCCTTAACAAAATTTTCAGGCGCCTCATTCGCTCCGAATATTGAATATTCGGCAAGAAAATATCAGGAGCTTCCTTTATTCCTTCCATTCGAACAAAAGCTAAAACAGCCTCTTTACTCAAGGGATACCTAATATAAATATCCTTATACAAATTAAATGCCCTGGCAAATTCTTTTTTCGATTCTCGCAAAGAGCCCTGTTTATAAAGAAGCTTTGGAAGAGTATTATTAAATCCCGCAAACATATTACGCGAAGATATTTTTTTTATCGCTTCGGATAAAAACAGAACAGCCTCTGACTTTTTTCCTAATTTCTCTAATGCCTTTGTCTTCAACAGCACCGCTTCGGGAAAAATACCTAGCAAGAGATTTTCGCCTAAGCATATTTCAATTTGACTGATCGCCGAATCAAATTGTTTTAATTGAAAAAGCGATTCCGCCAATTCATAACGTTTATAACCTTCAACAGACGAAGGAATTTTCAAAGAATCTTTGAGTCTTCTCGATGCTTCTATAAACTTTCCCAAACGGTTTAAAACCATTCCGGACAAAAATAACGTTCTACCTTTTTCATCTTTTGAAATGTCGGTCTTGATATATTTTGATAATAGTTCATTCGATTTTTGAAATTTATTATTTTTAAATTCAATAACAGCTTGGTCCAAATCAGAAATTTTGGCTTCCGCTTTAAAAGAAGTTAAAAACACAAAACAAAAAGCAACCAAAAAGGCGATTAACTCTGGAGCTTTTAAAAAAATATTATTTTTTATCATGGAGGGATTGTCCTTTGAAGATACAGGAATGGGTATTGTACTGGGCATTTTTTTAAACCATGTTACTTGGCGTTTTACATAGCGGCGAGTCTCTAGCTTAATTTCTTTAACTACTTGATCCCAAGAAGTTTCGTTTCTTAAATAGCTACTGATTTGCGGATAACCTATGCTTTGAAAAGGTCTTGAATTCTGACTTATTTTGCGGTTAATGAGTCCTTCTACTTCTTCAACCCAACCAGCAGATATCATAGAATCAATTCGTTTTTCAACATTTTTATAAAGTGCCTCGCGATCCCACTGCAATAAGAAAAACTTAAGATCAAACTCATTTTCCAACGGAACACCTTCACGATATAATTCGGAAAGAGGGACTCCCGTCTGGCGATATACTCCCAATGCTCTTTGAATCCTCAACGAATCGTTACAAGAAATATTTTCAGCCGTCTGAGGATCAATTTCCTCTAACTCCTCATGAACTCTACACGGGCCTTTCTTATCTATTTCAAGTTTGATTTGCTCGTTAATTTCAGGTGAAACCATTACTGCGCAATCGTAACCCAACATCAAAGTTTTTAGATATAAGCCAGTCCCCCCAACGATAAGCGGAATTTTTCTTCGGCTTACAATTTCCCGACAGCACTCCAAAGCCTTCGTCTTAAATTCATAAGCATTAAAATTTTCATTAGGTTCCAAAATATCAATTAAGTAGTGAGGAACTTTGCGGCGAGCTTCTTGGCAGGGTTTTGCTGTTCCAATATCAAAATATTTATATACCTGCATCGAGTCGGCACTTATTATTTCTGCACCCAACTTATCCGCTAGCTCTAGAGATGCTGCGCTTTTTCCCGATCCTGTGGGACCGGCTAGGATAATTAAAGGAAGCATAGACGCGTTCCATATTTTCTGTATAAGACCCGTCGGGCTTATAAATAAAAAATGCATCCTCCACAACTGGAGATGCGACTCTAGACTTTTCAGCTTCAACTAAGAAAAACTTAGCCAAAGCTCCAGGATAACCATAAACTTTTCGTAATCTCGAAGGAACTAAATTTGATCTATTAAGGATCGTTAAAACTTCATCGATTCGAGACACAGGATAAGACAAAACTATTCTTCCGTTCGGCTTCAGCAATTTAAAAGCCATCTCTGTAATAGAAGAGAAATTCAATTTTATTTCATGGCGAGCAATGGCTTTTACTGGATCAGGGTTAATGCGCCCGCTATTTAATTTCCTATATGGAGGATTACTTAA
Organism: uncultured bacterium; assembly: GCA_963932495.1. GTDB lineage: Bacteria > Nitrospinota > Nitrospinia > Nitrospinales > JAJDAT01 > JAJDAT01. Next base: position 5,862 of record CAWVUN010000014.1, on the reverse strand, counting down.
AACTATGTCAAAAGGTTTGGATTCAAATGTCGCAGCAATTTTTAAGAAGTCGCCTTGAACAACCTCAATCATATTAGATAACCCCGCCAACCTAACATTCTTGATAGCAAGATCGCTCAACAACTCTTGAATTTCTATCGCAACGACCTTTAACTTAGAATTTTTTTTAGATAAAAGAAGAGGGATGATTCCAGAACCCGTTCCTATATCTAGCACTCTGAATACTTTGGATACGTCTGCAAAATCAGCCAATAAAAATGGCTCAATAGAAAAACGATAGCCGTCAGAAAGCTGTTCAATCATTTCTTCCGCCCTCATCTATTACTTAAATAAGATTAACTTAATCAACATCTTAGGGCAAGCTTTTTATATCCAAAAATACAACACAATCGTAACACCAATCGATCTCTCGCTTCGACAAAAATATTTATAAAACATGACCTTGAAAAAACGATAAACTTCTATCTGCAAATTGGCTAAAAAATAGTCCTTCACAATTATAATCCTTAAGTTTTTCTCCTTTTTAAAATGCGTTTAGATTGCAGTTTTAAAACCTCGAAAACAAAGTTAAACTAATAATTATTAGAAGTAATATTTCTAAATTCATTTATAAAGCGGCTCTAAAATGGTCTTCAAGCATCTCTTTAAAAAAAGCATTTTAGCTTTAGTTCTTTTCAGCTATAACGCTCTTGTCCCTTCCTTAAGTTATTGCTACGATATCATTCAAGGTAAAATTTCTAAAGTTCGTCTTTATACAGATCGTGCTGAGATCACTCGTTCTATTCAACAGAATATTCCAGCAGGTAAATCTTCATTTTCTGAAGGGCCAATGCCTAATTCAATCCGCCCAGCCTCCGTTCGCGTTTCCTTAATTGGTAACTCCTCAGCTCGAATTATAAATGTAAAAACTACTAAGGATTTTGGTGGAGATTTTTTAAGCGAAGATATTGTTAAACAGGAAGAAGTCGTTAATTTAATCCAAAAAGAACTAGATACCGCTCAAGGCCTTTTAAAAATCATAAATATCCAATAGAGTTTATCAATTTATTGGTCAATACGGAATCAGAAAGGGGTAAGTCAAACCCTGATGGTTTAGAAAATACGAAAATTGGCCCTAAAGGTTGGTATAAAACTTTGAACTTTGTTTCCAGTAGAGGTAACAAACTAAGAAAAGAAAACCGTTCGAATCAATTTTCAAGTCGAGTATCCCGCGAGAAAACAAATCAAAGGATTATAATCACACCATTAGAAAATCCATTTCATGATTGAAACAAATACAACTTGTTCTGAAATCAGGTTTGCAGATTTATTTTGCGGTATAGGAGGCTTTCGAATTGCCGCTGATCGAGTTTTAAAAAAGCACCAGGTTATACCTAAATGTGCTTTTTCTTGCGACATTGACCAGCCGGCGCGGAATAGTTATTTTGCTAATTTTGGAGAGAACCCAAGAGGGGATATTTCCAAAATTTCATCTGAAGAGATCCCAGAACACGATATTCTTTTTGCAGGTTTTCCTTGTCAACCCTTCAGTATCATTGGCAAAGGGCAGGGGTTTGGAGATGCGCGCGGAACTTTATTTTTTGAAATTCTAAGAACTCTAGAAGCTAGGCGCCCTCACGCTTTTATTCTGGAAAATGTAAAACGTTTAGTAGGTCATGATTTTGGCAAAACTTTTAAAAGAATTCTAAATTCTTTAAACAATTTAGGTTACTGGGTCGATTACCGTGTTTTAAACGCTTTAGACTTTGGACTTCCGCAAAAACGGGAAAGAGTATTTATTGTTGGTCTATTAGATCCCCCGGTCGATTCAATCTTTCCACAAGGAGGCAGAAAACCAACCTCACTCAGCCAAATACTTGAATCCTCTGTATCTCAAAAATATTTTGCCTCCGAAGCTGTCCGAAATAAACGATTACAAAAACATAGCCCACAAAGTTCACCGTCTATTTGGCATGAAAATAAGTCCGGAAATATTAGCTCTTATCCTTATTCCTGCGCTCTTAGAGCTGGAGCCTCTCATAATTATCTTTTGGTTGACGGTCAACGTAGATTGACTCCTCGAGAATTTTTGAGATTACAAGGCTTCCCAGAGTGGTTCCAAGTAGTGGTCTCTGATAGCCAAATAAAAAAACAAACAGGTAACTCAGTACCCATCCCTGTTGTCGAATCAATCTTTGAAAACATTTTACCAAATTTGCTCACGTCAATTTCATCACATAAATCAACGAAAATAATCTAATTGCGATAGTACTTAACTAGTACAAACCCCAGAATGGCCAACACCTTTTCCAAAGAAGACCGCTCAAAAATAATGCGCGCCGTTAAGTCAAACTACAATCAATCCACTGAAGTAAAACTTATCCATCTTTTTAAAGATAAAAACTTGATCGGTTGCAGAAGAAATTATCCTGTTTTTGAGAAACCCGACTTCACTTTTCAAAAACAGAAAGTAAACGTATTTGCCGACAGTTGCTTTTGGCACGAGCATGATTGTAGAAACCTTTCTCCAATTTCTAACGCGGAATACTGGCAGACAAAGATCTCAAGAAACCGGAAGCGCGACCGGGAAGTCACTAAAGCTTTAGAAGAAAAAGGTTGGGCTGTTTTTAGAATATTCGAGTGCAAAATTAAACGTTCTCAATTGCCTAAAGGTTTGGTAAATACGATCCAACAAAATTTGGATTAACGATAACCTCCAAATATATCTGAGTTATTTTGATATATTAAATATTTTTACTTTTTTCCCATTCAAATGGATATAAAATTTCTATCTTATTAACTAAACAAAATTAGCTCTGACAATAGATTTTTTTAACTCTGATCAATGGACAGGAATTGCTTTGTCCGTGGTTGGCTTATTTTAATTTTCCATTTGCAGTAAAATGGAAAATAAAAGAAAAGAAAAATGGCAGACCCTCGCTATATGATTCAACAAAAAAGCAGCCGGTAAAGAAAAGAATTCCTATTCAGGTACGAAATGGGGAACAATGCTCATGTTAATAGGATCTGGTTTAGACCTAGGCGGCGTTTTTTTATTTTTTAAAAATATTTAAAAAGTTCCCAAAAGATTCCTATTTTGATTTGTTCAAAAAGCTGCGGATATAAGAGATCAACTGCCATATCTGGCGATCTATCAGATTATTTTTATGACAAGGTATGGCAGTAAACGCTAGAACCATTCCTAATAATCCAAAAAAGTTGACCATCCGGCAAAAACTCCATAGTTGGAATGCAAGAAAAGTTCCTAGGCGGAGGGTTCAATCCCATAGCTAATCTTGCATTACCTCTACCGCGATATCCATGACATAGGCGGCAGGCCGAGGGCTTTGCTTTTTCTTTATAAAGAGTTTCGCCAGCTTTTATAGCTTCAGCGTTTTTAGGAAAGGGATTGGAACGCTTTAAATAAGATTCTGGAGCACCTTACGTATTACGATTCTGAGGGCAAATTCCCAGCCCGGCTAAAATAGTTTTCGATTTCTTTTTTAGCTTCCCAAAGTCGATTTTTTTTTCAGCAACTACCGACTTCGAAAATGCAGGGCTATCAATCCAAAAGATCCAAAAACCCACTAAAATCGATAACGTTAATGCACGCGACATACTGCTCTTTTATCTAGAAAAAGTGCGTACGAATGAAATTATTTTCCAAATAATCTCATCTCCCAAGAAGTCATAACCCATCATTAGCTGATTTGGCGATCCGTTTTTTATTACCCAAAACATTTGACCATCCGAGATCGTTTTCATGGTTTCTCCACATGTAAAGTTCCTGGGAGGAGGCTCAATTTCCATGCCTAGTTCACCCTTACTATCGCCTTTTGGGCCGTGACAATTTACGCAAGCTAACGACTCTGTCATTCCCATATACAAATCACGCCCTTCTGACACAATTTTTGGCGACAATTCCAACGGATTGGTCATTTTCAAAAATGATTCTGGGGCCGATTTTATATTCCTCGGTTGTGGGCAATCTTCAGCAAAAGCTTGAAAAGGAATCGAAATATAGCAAATAGCCAATAGAGATATATTTCTTAAGCTTTTTAAAGCTAGCTTTCTCACAATAAAAAACCTTTCAGTAAATATTTCCTCAAAAAATATAGGAAGTTATTTGCTTAAACTTCTTAAATAAATAATGATTTGCCACACTTGATCATCTGAAAGAAATCGAAATGCAGGCATTTCCGTTCCTTGCGAACCATGTGTAATAATATAAAAAATTTGCCCATCGGAAACCTTGCTCATTGTTTCTTTACAAGCAAAATTTCTAGGTTTTGGGTTAAGTCCTGGCATAATCCCCATGCCATTACCCAAAGACCCATGACACACTTTGCACGCGGTAGGTTGGGCTCCATACTGAAATAAAGCCTTACCTTTTTCCCTATTATCTCGATTTATTTCCAAAGGGTTTTTCATTTTCAGAAATTCATCTGGGGCTGAAGGAGTCGATCGCGCTTGAGGACAAAACCCAGAACCACGTCTTCCTTTACCATGCAATAATCTTTCTGAACGATTCCTTTTAAAAACTAGTAACAATTGAGATTCGGTACAAGCATCTGACAAACAACTGCGTTCTTTCAATTTATCCATATATTGCAAAGGACTAATTTCAGCAGTTGAATCATTTATTGGAAAAAAACCGAAAACACACATAAACGGCATCAAATAACCAAAGTATTTTTTGACAGCAATTCGAAAAACCATAACCACCTAGAGAACTTAATTAATAAGAATTTTTCCTCATTTTAAGAGGAAAGAGTTAGCATTAAAAGCAAAACTACAAATAGGCAGGAAAACTTTCAATATGCTGTTAACATATCAACGCCTAATCACTTTCCCCTAAATTGTCTAATATACAAAATAACCTGCCATCCTTCTTCTTCTGTAATCACTTTTCCAATTCGAATCGGCATTCCAGTTCCAGGGCTGCCATTTTTTAAAATCCACATGAGTTCCCCGTCCGCGCGAATATCTTGCCATTTTTCATTGGTAAAATCCCTGGGAGAATGACCTGGTAATTTAACCCCTTTGCCATTTTTACTATGGCAAGTTACGCAAAGCCCTTTACCAAAAAATATTTTTTTCCCTTTTTCTATAATCTCTGGCGACTCTTCATACGGATTATCCATATCTTGAATTTCTTCCAAGAGATCGCTAGGAACTCTAGGAACATATATGTCCAAGTGAAAAGCAGGAGCCTCGACGGCCCAACAAACCAACGAGAAGATCAAAGCCCATCCGACAAGCAACTTCTTCTTGATATTTTTCGTCACAATAACTATTAACTCAACTCTTAAATTAAACGACATCTATCTTGGTAATCTTTTAACAGAAGTAAACCCACAACAGACAGTATGTTTTTTTCTAGTAATATTTTAAACTTTAAAAAGAATTTATTTTTTTGGACCGCGAACCAGCCTTAAAAATGCGTCAGGTCCATTTATCTTATCTTGAAACTCACTTAGGCCTTCGTCTTTATAAGAAATAATAATCGCTTTTTGACCTTTCTCTTTATTCGTCCAGGTGCTCCAACCAGCTCCCTTTGGAAATATGCGGTCAATAAAAAATCGGTCGCCATCTTTATCTGAATTCTGTTTTCTTCTTTCGTAAAGAGTTATTGCTTCTTCTGGTTCTGGTAATCTCCAATCAGAATAACCAAAGTATTTCTTATGATTTACTTTTTGTAAAAATTCTTTGGCTCTATACCAATTTAAATGTTCACCTTCCAATTGCCAGTAATCTTTTTTCATCCACATTAAATCTGTCTTGGAGTCCAAAATAGTTCCATCACCATAATCCCAAAACCGTAAATCCGAAGACTTAGAAACAGGCTGACGCTCTTTCGCAGCATAAACTTCTTGATCGCCA
>CAWVUN010000013.1:0-11435 GCA_963932495.1 uncultured bacterium | reverse complement strand
ATTGGTGGAATGGGAGATTCTTTTAAAGGGATTAACTTTTGTAGAACTGGATCAAAGGTTGGGTCGTCCCAAATTGCTAAGATAGATATCTCCGATCCATTATGAACTGCTTTCAATCGGACACTATCAATCATAGGAAAGTAAGCTTTATTTTTTGCCGCGACTTGACCTCCTAATGGGTAGTAATGGGAATCTACTGAGTTCCATTTTTTATCACTAGGATCGCTTGGCAATGAGCCGTCCTGTTTTTTAACTCGTATTAACCTGTCTACCGTTGGTTTTCGTGGAGGAGAAAGTGTTTGTACGTAATTAACGATACTCCAGATCTGATCATCAGATAAAATTCTCTTTGAGAACCTAGGCATAGCAGAACCGTAGAAGCCAGTTCTCAAAGTTAAGAAAAGGTCTTTTCTCTTTGCTCCTCTTCTAAAGGTCCAAGACTTAGTTAGGTTTCTTGGCCATAGGTCTCCAGATAAAATACTGACGATCCTATCGGAAGCCTCCCCGTCGCTTCGGCCTTCAAACCCATGGCATCCAGAGCAGTTTTCTAGAAATAGTTGGCGGCCTTCGTTTAGACTTTTTAGTGAAAAGACTGGTGTCTCTGGAATCTTAACAATTTTATGCTTTTTCCCTCTGTCGGCAAATTTTTCAAATTTACGAGCAAATGTTTTCAGATACAGGATCAAACTATGTCGGTCAGGTGCTGAAAGAACTTTCCAGCCTGGCATTGTAGTGCCTGGCATTCCATAGGTCAGAGTTTGAAACATATCCTCGTCGGTTGGAATTTTTCCAATAGGTGTTCTTCGTAACTTATATTGTCCTTTAGTTAGGTTTCTCGGTGGAGGGCTAGAATATGCTGCGGAAATTCCTTTGCCATCTCCATTTACTCCGTGGCATTGTATACAATTTTCCTGAAAAAGAACTTTTCCTCTTTTTACTGAAGGCTTCGATTTATTATCTACGATTGTAATTAGGTAAGTGACTCGTTGGTAAATATAGGCAATTACTTGCCAAACTTCTTTTTCTGAAAGAGAGTCTTCCCAAGCTGGCATAGCGGAGTTCCACGGGGCAAACCTTTGAGGTAAGCCAGGGCCGCCTTTCATAATTCTCCAAAATGCGTAAGCTGGAGGCTTTGTAATGATTGAATTTTTTCCGAGGAAGTTTGCTGGGGGAGGAGAGAAACTTTCCCCAAACAAGCCTTTCCCGTTTAACAAATCCCCATGGCATAAAAAACATTTTTTAAAGTAAATCTTCGAGCCAGCTTGAAAATCTTTTTCTCCTGCTTTTCCCCGCATTGGAAAAGGGTTGTTTAAATTCTTAGAAGAATATGTTTTTCCATTTATCTCCAGTTGAGGGGGCATGTCTTCAACCGAAGGCCCAACAAAAGCGTTAGCTTGAGAGCAAATAGAAAAGCAGAAAATAGCTAGAAGAAAAAGTCTTAACGGATTTACCATTATGCCAACGCTTTTTATGATTTTTATGAAGAATTAAAGTGATAGGGAAAACAACCTTATTGTTCTTTGTCTTTGACAAACCCTTTTCTAGCTTCTTTTTTAATTCTACCAGACCTGATGATTTCGTATTGAGGCCGAACGACTTTATCGCCATTAAATGCAAAGTCTAGATTGATTGTGGCATTGGGCTCAACATGAATTTTTTTCTTAATTTTTTTCATCAAATAATGCCAAGCAGTAACCGTGTAATCTCCAGGAGGAATATTGTCGATTGTGAATTGTCCATCTTTGCCCGTTACTTGATTATATGGGTTTTGAACTCGATATCCCCACGTTTGCATGAATTCATGCATACCACAGATCATTTGGAAGATCTTGAATTTTTTTTGAAACGTAATATTTCCGTGAGTAAGGTCTTCTGCGGGAACTGGAAGGTTTTGTATGATCTTTCCTCTTTCAGCTTGATAAACTTGGCTGTTGTGCATTACAGGGTCGACGTTATCAACGGTAAAACTACCTCCTTGTTTTACAACGTTTACTTCGGGAATGAATTTACAGTTTTCGGATAAAATTTGTAATGTTTTTTCAGGGAAAGTTTTTCCGGCTTCAACATGATCTAAAGTAATGACAACGTCTCGCATGCCTCTAGACTCGTCGGTTTTAAAATCGTATAAAATTCGATTTTCCTCATCGTCAGTTTCAGGAACCTCTGCGCATAAGTCTATATTAGGATACAAAACGAGATGAAAAACTCTTGGTTGCGGATTCTTACCTATTAAAGTAGCGCGACCTTGTAAAGTGCCTCCATTTTTCACTTCAATTTCTTGGTAGGCCCAAGAGTTTGACACGAGTAAAAAGAAAATAACGAAAGTTCTCAAGCCCAATTTACTCTTTAACATCTTATAAAATTCTCCTAAAAACATTTTGGCAATTCGTTTGGTCAATAAACCGGATCTAACCGCGGTCAATGGGGAAGTTTAAAACAATCTTTGAATTAAGAATTACAACTAAAGGTTAAATTTTATAGTAAAAAGGGAATAGGGGTCAAGTTAAGATGAAACAAAGTACATTGAATATATTAAATACTTTGATAGAAGAAATGATCAAGTGTAAAAATTAGTAAGATTATTTATTATTAATCCCAATTATAAAGTTATTGGTTTTAAGATGAATGCAGGGATAAAAAAATATGGAATAGCTCTATTTTTTATTAGAGCTTGGATTTGAAGATCGGGTTTATTGTCTTATTCATAGAACTTGACTCTCAATCCCTTGTTTGTTATCGTCTTAAAAAACATAAGTTAATAATTTTCAGTATGTTACAGATTTTTTCCTACCATTTTATTTTTATTCCTTAAAAAAACGAGCTTAATGAGCTAAAATTTCAAGTTCAACTTAATTATGGAAGAGACGCTAAGCATTGCTTAAAAGAATTAAAAACTATTCTACTGTATTTCTTATATTGCTTTTATTTCTTGGCCTGATTGTATCCCCGCCTTTAATAGATGCAAAAAATGCCTATATAAGAAGTGCCGATCTACCATTTTCGGTACCAAATGGCTTGGAAAGTCGAGTTACCTTTTGGAAGAAAGTTTATTCTGAATACACAACCAACCACGCAATAATTCACGATGACAAACATTTAGAAGTTATTTATGAAGTCGTTTTTATAAGTCCTTCGCTCTCTTCACGAGCTAAGCAACGAAAGATTGAGAAAGTAAAATCAAAATATACGAAAATCCTGAGGAAGCTTGGCATAAAGGGTGATAAACGTTTGACTTCGGAGGAAAGAAGAGTCGCGCGTATGGTAAAAGGAGGTTATTACCGGGCGGCTAGGAATATTCGTTTACAGATTGGTCAAAAAGATAGATTCCGGAAGGGCTTAGAAATCTCCGGAAAATATATGAAGGAAATAAAAAGAATCTTTAGAAAACATGGACTTCCTGATGAATTAACAGTTCTCCCTCACGTAGAGTCCTCTTTTCAAGTATCAGCCTATTCAAGTGCTGGAGCTGCTGGCATATGGCAATTTACTCGTTCTACTGGTAAATTGTTTATGAAAGTTGGGTATGAAATAGATGAACGATTAGATCCTCTTTTAGCAACTGAAGCGGCGGCGAAGCTACTAAAAAGAAATTTTAGGAAACTGAAAAGTTGGCCTCTAGCGATAACGGCGTATAACCATGGCTCTCAAGGGATGGCAAGGGCAAAAAAACGACATGGTTCTAATATTGTAGAAGTCATTAAAAAATACCGTAGCAGAACATTTGGGTTTGCATCTCGAAACTTTTATGCAGAGTTTCTTGCAGCTTTAGATGTTGCATCGAATAAGAAGAAATACTTTCCAGGTTTAAAAATTAAGTCACCGTTGAAGACTAATTCGATGACTTTGCCTCACTACTTAGACATTAATACAGCCGTTCGTTATTTTGGAATGTCTAAGGGTAAAATTAAAGAGTTTAATCAGTCTTTAAAAGATACAATTTTATCTGGTCAAAAAAGAATCCCAAAGAATTTTCAGTTTAATGTTCCTGCATTGGAGGTTAGGAGTCTTAGAGCAGCATATTCAAAGATTCCCAGTTCTTTAAAGCATAGAAATCAAAAACCCTCAAAGCGGTATCGAGTGAGAAGAGGGGATAACTTATCCCATATTGCATCCCGCTTCAGAGTTAGTCTCAAATCTTTAAAGAGGATTAATAGTATTGGTCGTAGGAATCTAATCTATTCAGGACAAGTGCTACAACTGCCAAATCCTAGTGGTAGAAGTTGGTCTCCAGCTCCGACAGTTGTACCTGCGAAGTTTAGCTATGGCGATTCAAGTGAGTTCTTTAAATATAAAGTTAGAAATCGTGAAAGTTTATCTGTTCTTGCCAAACGTTTTAAAGTTAAATCCGCTAGTTTGGCAGCATTCAATAAAATTAAAAACCCAGACTCTCTTTATCGAGGACAAGTTTTAAGAATTCCTCGCACCAAAAGAAGGTCAAGAACACCTAGAGTGGTTGCTGCAGCTTTTGATTATGAGGATTCAAGCGATTTCTTTAAATATAAAATTAGAAAACGAGATAACTTATCTGTAATTGCGAAAAGATATAAGGTCGATCCCATAGGCTTGGTGGCTTTTAATAAAATTGAAAATCCTGATACTTTGTATCCTGGTCAAATAATCAAAATTCCTTTAGCATCGCCTAAGAAGCAAACTTGGACTTCGGGACCTTCTCTCACAGTTGTAAGAACCGACGATACTATACATATTTTAAACGCTAAAAAAGATGACGAACCCCCTGAGGCTATTAAACTAGCATTTTCTCAAGCGTCGACGCTTACCATAGAGGACCTAAAAGCTAGGCCCTCTTTTGACTCTGTGAAGTTTCCCGAAGGAATAGGGAATGCTAAAATAGGCACAATCGTCGTAGATTTTGATGAAACCCTAAGTCATTATGCTGAATGGGCGAAACTTTCTGTTAAAGAGCTAAAAGCTCTAAATGGCTTTGGGCGCAAAAAAACGATTATAGTCAACAATTCTTTGAAAGTTTCATTTTTCAAGACAACAGCGGAAAACTTTGAGCAAAAAAGAAAAGAACATCATTTAGCTATCCAACAAGATTTTTTCAAAAATTATAGAGTACACAAAACTCTTTCAAGAAAAGTTCTTAAAGGTGAAACAATTTGGAAGATTTGTAATAGTTTATATTCCATGCCTTTTTGGCTTTTGAGTGTTTATAATCCTGATACAGATGTAAAATCTTTAATGCCCGGTGATTCGATCACAATTCCTTTAATAAAATCGAAAAATACTTAAATTTCTAATATTTTTTATAAGTATTTGTTTATTAAGGGATTGTTATTTTGTTATTTTTTTTTAATTTAACCCTGGTTTTAATGGCTTCCTAATATCAGAACGCAGTGTTTAATCATTGTGAGAAAAGTTTTAAAAACCCTAAAATAAAGCAAATATATGGTTGACATGTCTCTGTGGGTGTGTATAATTGCTACGAAATTTGAATATATTATCAACCGAGAAATCGTAATAAATAGTAGTTGAATTTGTAAATTAGGGAACGGTTAAATAAGCTAACATTCTGGCCGTTTCATTTTTAATGTATGGAATAGGAGAAAGCTAATGAAAAAAGTGGCTTTAATGAGTCTTGCAGTAGCTGTATCAGTTTGTTTTACAGCATCAGCATTCGCGGGAAGTTTAGCTCCAGGTCAAAAGACTAGCTGTAATAACGCTAAATCTATTAAGTTAACCAGTGCTGGTGGTTCTGGCGTTGATCGAACTAACGCTAACTTAGTTATTTGGAAAGAAATTAATGCTACTACTATTCCGATTACTTTAGGTGCTGGCGAAAACAATGGTTTTCCTGGAAACGGTGGCGGCAGCTCTGGATATAAGGGCAAACATGGTAATGAAGATGTAAATATGGGTTCTAAACACATCATGGGTCGAAACAGTGTTACCTTGTACCCACAACCAAATTTTAGCCGTGGTGATTCCATTGGCGATATTAGAGGTGAAGTTCGAATCCAAAATACTGGTACAATCGGCGTGACTGTTGCTTGTAACTAAATCGTATTTAAGATTAACCGGTTGGGGTTTCCCCCAACCGGTTTTTTTTTGCCTTTTTAAGGACACTGACCAGAATAGCTTAACTTTTGTAAGAATACTGTGGGGCTATTTGCCTCATTGATGAGTTTGGCAAGCTGATTTCCTGGCAGAGTTTGAAGAAAGAGTGCTAAATAAATTGAGAGAGTAATCGTGTGGAATTAGTTTTTAGGCTCCCCCAATTAGGAAAGATGTCGCAAACTTATTGTTAGAAATTTTGATGAATTAAAATTGCCAAGGATAAAATAATACGGTAAATAATGAAAGGAAGCAGCCCTGCTTTTTCTAATATTCCAAGAAGCAATTTAATAGAAAGATATCCGACAGCAAAAGAAACGATAAACCCAAGAGCTAATTGCACTGGCAAGTAGGGTATGCTTATTGTTGGTTCGGAAATTAAATGCCACATCTTTAAAAGCCCTGCTGCTAAAATAATTGGAGCTCCTAAAAGAAAAGAAAACCTAGCCGCTGTAATTTTTGAAATGTTTCCAAGTAATCCAGCCGCTATAGTTATTCCTGATCTTGATGTTCCTGGTAATAGGGCAAGCATTTGGGCAAACCCAACAATTAGAATTTGTTTTATAGATAACGATTCTATATCTTTTTTGGGCGCAATTGCTCTTTTCCCAAACCTGTCTGCTGCAAGAAAAATGAAAGACCAAAATAACAGGCTGTAAGCTACAAATGTTGGGTTTCGGAGATTATTTTCAATAAAGTCTCCTAGGAATAAACCAGCAAGTCCTGCAGGAAAAGAAGCTAAAATAATTCCCCATGCGACCCTTTTATGGTCTTTACTTGCGTTTTTTAAAAACAGACCTTTACTTAAATTTATAAGATCTTTTTTAAAAAAAATTATAATAGCTAAAAGAGTTGCAACGTGAAGAATCGCATCTAGTGCTAGACCTTGATCTGGAAAGTCAAATACAATAGGCGCAAGTATTAAATGCCCGGAACTTGATATAGGAAGAAACTCAGATATTCCTTGAATTATTCCCAATAGGATGATTTGCCAATATTCCATATTATTTTTTTAATATTTTTAGGTTAGAAGACGGATATTGATAATGGACCATGGCATTTTTTATCGACTTTTTCAACGGATTGAATTTGAAGAAAGTCTTCTTAAGTAAAAGAGAATTGCCGTCTTTAATTTTTTTGATCCAGAAAGAGGCAATTTCATAAACCACTTTATAACCTAGAGTTTTTATACACCTGAAATTAAAATTGCAATATCTTGATGGTTTTAATGTTTTAAATGGATAACATGGAATACAGGGATAATCTTACTTTACTAGTATTGTAAAGTGTCCTAATGGATGTGTGAAGTCTTCATCTACTGCAGACTAGATTTATAAAACCGGAATGTCGTATGCACCTGCAATATCTCCTAATTATGAGTCATTGCCGATAAAAAAATCACAAGATTTAATTATTTTCACTTTTTCCATCGGTTATCCTAATAATATTTCAAGCATTGGAGAAAAGATGTTTGAATTCATTATTTCATTAATTAAATTGTCGTCTTTAGTAACGCCAAATAAGAAGAACTTGCATTCAAAATCTTCATATAGAGCTCTCATTAGATATTGAAAGTTTAAAGTGCTCTATTTTTTAAACTCTTTAGTCATTCCTGGTTCAATTCCAATGAGGATAGGATTGTTTGTTACTTTGTATTCTTGTTTCTTAACAGTTGTTGTCGGGTCTACGTTTAAACGGCGAGCATTTTGATCTAGCTTATGGGTTCTTTCGTCAACTTTTAGGCTTTTGAGGCTTAAGAACTGATATCTTATTAAATAAAAGTTTTTTTCATGTAGCGTATGCTTTTCTTTCGCATTTAAGAAAAGTGAAAGTACATGCTCTCTTTTACTTGCTGGAGCGGGGCAATAAATAGAGTTGATTTTTTTTTAGTTTCTTATAGAGAAGTAAAATATTACGTAAATTTGATTTAGACTCGTCCCATTTGTATATTTTTAAATTCTCAAATTTGGATACAAAATGACCTTAACTCTCATTATTGGAGCATGCAATATGAATAATATTTTCAAGATATTTTTTTGATAGAGTTTTAAAATTTGACCAAATATTACTGAATCACCCGAGCCTTGAAAAAGTAAGATTAAAATGGTCTTTTTTTGCATATATTGGGGGAACGTTTATATCGTTTTTAATTGATTTGTAAGTTGTTATATAATAAGGGTTTTTTTATCTTTGCTGGATTTGGTAATTTATGTTAACATTCCAAAATCTATTGAGTCAACAAGGGTTTTCAATGAAAGAACGCTTTTGTATTTGTGTAAAAGAAAGCTGATTTACTGTCCTTGGATTTATCCAACCCATCGTTTTACCCAAATTTTTAATCCAAATCCCATTTGGAACGTGAAAGAATTTTCCCGAATAAAAAGACTGCCTCCTTACGTATTTAATAGCGTCAATGAATTGAAGGTTGATGCACGTCGGAGAGGCGAGGACATTTTAGACTTTGGAATGGGCAATCCAGATTTACCCACTCCACCAAGAATTGTAGAAAAACTTTGTGAAGCGGCAAGAAAACCTCAAAACCATCGTTATTCTCTTTCTAAAGGAATTCCTAAACTACGCCTAGCTATTACTGATTGGTATAGGAGAAAGTTTAACGTAGATTTAGATCCAGAGTCTGAAGCCATTGCTACTATTGGTTCTAAAGAAGGGATTTCTCAATTAGCTTTGGCTATTACGAACCCTGGAGACTCAATATTAGTCCCAACTCCTACATATCCGATTCATACTTATGCCTTTATTTTGGCAAATGGGGACGTAATTCATGTTCCTTTATCAAAAGAAGTGAATTTTTTTGAAGCCTTGTTAAAAGCATTTAAGCAGAATTGGCCTCGACCATTTGCTTTAGTAATAAATTTTCCTCACAATCCGACGACAGAAGTTGTGGATATTGATTTTTTTAAAAATGTTGTAGATTTTGCTAAAGAACACGATTTGATTGTTATTCATGATTTTGCTTATGCAGATATAGTGTTTGATGGTTATAGAGCTCCAAGTTTTCTTGAAGTTCCAGGTGCGAAAGATGTGGGCGTGGAGATTTATACGCTATCGAAAAGTTATAATATGCCAGGATGGAGAGTCGGGTTTGTCGTTGGTAACGCGGAGATTATTCATGCTCTTGCAAGAGTGAAAAGTTATCATGATTATGGCATTTTCCAACCGATACAGATCGCTTCGATAATTGCTCTTAATGAATCAGAGGATTGTGTCCAAGAAATATGTGATATTTATAAAAACCGTAGAAATGTTTTATGTGACGGTTTGAATAGGTTAGGTTGGCATGTAGAAAAGCCTAATGCGACTATGTTTGTTTGGGCTGAAATTCCTGAACCCTTTCGAAAAATGGGTTCATTAAAGTTCGTCAAAAGATTGATTGAAACATCAAAAGTTGCGTTATCGCCTGGTATAGGTTTTGGGGAAGAAGGGGATGGCTTTGTTCGTTTTTCTTTAGTGGAAAATGAGCATAGAACTCGACAAGCTATCCGTGGGCTACGGGAAATATTCAACAAGCCTGATGAATTTTTAAAATGATCGGAATAATTTATGAAAACCGTCAAAGTGGGGTTAATTGGCTTTGGAATCGTCGGAACAGGCGTTGTCAAAATATTTATCGAAAATGCAGATGTCATTTCCCAAAGATTAGGCGCAAAAATTGAGTTGGCAAAAATTGTAGACTTGGATATAGAAACGGATAGGGGGGTATCTGTTAAAGCAGGGGTTTTGACTAAAGAAGTAGATCAAGTCCTTTCAAACCCTGATATCGATATTGTCATTGAGTTAATTGGAGGGGTAGAGCCCGCTAAATCATTTATAAAAAAAGCGTTAGAAAATGGGAAACGCGTTGTAACTGCTAATAAGGCGTTGTTGGCTAAATGTGGAGAAGAAATTTTTTCATTAGCGGACGAAAAAGGAACGGCTGTTGGGTTTGAAGCGGCTGTTGCGGGTTGTATTCCCATAATAAGGTCCTTGAAAGAATCTTTTGCGGCGACCAAAATACAAGCGATAGTAGGTATTGTGAATGGAACGGCAAATTATATATTGAGTGAAATGACGGATAAAAGGAAAGAATTTGATGTCGCTCTCAAAGAAGCTCAAGAGTTAGGGTTTGCTGAAGCTGATCCCACATTTGATATTGAAGGAATTGATACAGCTCATAAAGCAGCATTATTGACTCGGTTAGCTTATGGAACTACAGTTAATTTTGATGAAATTTATATTCAAGGGATTTCGGGTATAACGCTCAAAGATATCGATTACGCAAGAGAGTTTGGTTACAAAATAAAGTTGTTAGCCATTTCAAAAATGAGTAACGATTCAGTAGAAGTTAGAGTTCACCCTGCGATGATAAGAGAAGATCATGCTCTTGCGCAAATAAATGGCGTATTTAATGCGGTTCAAATTTATGACAGCCTTATGGAAAAAAGCGCACTGATTGGGCATGGCGCAGGTTCGCTGCCAACTGCTTCCGCAGTTATGGGTGACGTTATTGAAATTGCGAGGGAAATTTTATTAGGCGTTTCTTCTAGAGTGCCTGTTCAAGCTTTCCATTCTAGTAGCATAAAAAGTTTACCGGTAAAAGATATCAGACAGATTGAGACAGAATATTTTCTGAGATTTAGTGCTGCTGATAAACCCGGAGTTTTGTCGGTAATCTCTGGTGTATTAGGAGAACATTCCATCAGCATTAAATCTGTTATCCAGCATGGAAGAGATATTGAAGGTAAGGGCGTTCCCTTGATCATAATGACGCATCAGGCAAAGGAAGAACATATTCAAGATGCTGTGGAGAAATTAGATCACACAGACATAATTACTGAAAAATCTATTTTTATACGGTGCGAGAGTTGAGTATGAATTTGAAAGCTTGGTTTCAATGTATTAATGGTTGTTCAGGACAATATGATTTGACAGAAATCATTTATCGATGCCCAACATGTGATGATTTGTTGGAAGTTTGTCATGACATGGACGAACTTAAAAAACGTTCCGCTACAGAGTGGAAAGCTTTATTCGAAGAACGTTACCGCAAGCATGAATGGCCTTATGGAAGTAGCGTTTGGGGTAAAAAAGAACTCGTATGTCCAAATTTAGATAATGACAATATAGTTTCGACATATGAGGGAGGTAGTAATCTTTTTTATGCTGAACGATTTGGGCAAGAAATAGATATTGACGATTTATGGATTAAGCAGTGCGGAATGTCTCATACCGGGTCATTTAAAGATATAGGGATGACTGTATTAGTTTCTATGGTCAAACAAATGAGACGCCAAGGTAAAAATATTAAGGCGGTAGCTTGTGCTTCTACAGGAGATACCTCTGCCGCATTGGCTGCTTATTGT
>CAWVUN010000012.1:0-11674 GCA_963932495.1 uncultured bacterium | reverse complement strand
CAGACCAATAATTTAAGATATTGCGGCATTGGAAAATCTGGTTTTGAAATTTCCCAAACAAAGTCAAACCGATGGTGGGAATATAATATATTTGACGTTTACCCCAAACTCATTCCAAATGATGTATGCGCAAGCGTAGGCCTTGCACAATTAAATAAAATTGACCTTCATCAGGAATATAGAAAGAAAATATGGGACCTTTATCAAAAAACATTTAAAAGCTTATCATGGCTTATTCTCCCAAAAGACGCTGAGCATGATGAACAACACTCATATTTTACATACTGTGTTCAATTGAAAAATGGGCGTCGCGATGAGTTTGCTCACTATCTTTTGGACAAAGATATTTATACAACTCTGAGATATCATCCTTTGCACTTAAATCCAATTTACAACTCTGATGCAAAATTACCGAACTCCGAACAGCTAAACGAAACCGCATTGAATTTGCCCCTTCACCCAAACCTCAGCGACTCTGACGTTCAAAAAATTGTAGAGACCGTAAAAAGCTTCTGCTAATGGTTGCTCACTCATCCCTAAAATAAATGCATAATAAAGAAAAAGTTGTCATTTTAGGCGGAGGTATCGCCGGTTTAGCCGCCGCTTGGCGTCTATCTAAAAAAGAATTTGAAGTTCATGTTATTGAAATGTCAAATCGGCCTGGCGGTTTATCTGGTGGAGTTAAATGGAATGGAAATATTTATGAATTTGGTCCCCATGTCTTTCATACTACAGACCAGGAGATTTTAAACGACATCAAAAGAGTTATGGGTGAAGATTTAATTCGCTTCAAAAGAACTGTAAAAATTAAATTTATGGGCGAATACTTCAACTTTCCTCTTTCCGTAACAGATATTCTTAAAAAGCTACCTCTAAAAATAGTGGTCCAATGCTTATTCAGCCTTATTTACCATAATCTCAAGTCTAAAATTAATAAACCCCAGAGTGAGAACAGCGAAACAGTACTTTTGGCAAATTATGGTAAGGGTTTATATGAAATTTTTTTCAAATCTTATATTAAAAAGGTTTGGGGATTCTTCCCAGATGAGTTCTCCCCAGAATTTGCAAAACAGCGAATTCCTAAAATGAATATACTAGAGGTCGCTGAAAAATTAATCAAAAGTTTAAAACCAGAAAAAGCGAAAGAGATAGATATTAAAGGTTATGTTGAAAAAGTTGAAGGAGAAATTTTTACGACCAAACATGGCTTTTCGTTAATTGCAGAAAGAATTGGAAAAGAAATTCAAAACTCCGGGGGTAGCATATTGTTAAACCACAAGGCGACTGCAATCAACTTCACTGGCAACAAAGCAAGCTCTGTCAAAATTATTTCGAATAATGATGAAAAAACAATTGAATGCGACCATTTAATTTCAACTATCCCTCTAAAACATTTAGTTCAACTATCTTCCCCTCTACCTGATCGACCCGTTATTGATGCCGCGAACGATTTAAAATCTAGAGCAACGCTTTTTGTTGGGATAGTTGTCGATAAACCCGTCGCCTTGTCATCTTCGTTTATGTATTTTAGAGAAATAACATTCAATCGAATAATGGATCTAAGCTATTTTGGATTCGACATAAACCCGCCAAACGCGACTATTTTAATTGCAGAAGTAAACTGCGATGTATCCGATTTGATTTGGAACGACGAAGAAGAAGCAATTAAAAGAGTTGTAGACGATTTAGAAAATGAAAAAATCATTCTTCGCAAAGAAATAATAGAAAGTCACGTATTTAAAGCTCCAAACGCTTATCCCATTTATCTATTAAATTATGAAGATAATTTAGAAACCGTTTTCAACTGGATTAATAGCATATCCAACCTTCAATCGATTGGAAGACAAGGCGCATTTAGCTACGTCAACTCTCATATAGCTATGAAAATGGCATATAATGCTGGAGACAAAATTGTTCAATCGACTAATGAGAAAACAAAGTTATAACTTCAGTAATTTAACGCTAAAGTAACCTCAATTAAGTAAAACCAAGCTTGAGAACTCCCTTTTCAACTTATGAACGAGAAAAAAGTCGGTCGAAAAAATAGGAATAAGAAAGAATTCTTCTTATTAATCTCAACCACTTTGATCTTTTTGTCCATAGCGATAACGGTTTTAGAATACTATCTCAGGACCGATGGCTCGTTCATGATCACCACTCAATATCATTCTGAATTCGGATGGGATAATGTACCCAGCTTTAGAGGAAAAGATCAAAAGATACAATACACTCATAATTCTCAAGGTTACCGCTCAGAAGAAGTTCAAAAAGGGAAGAAACAAATCATTTTTATCGGAGATTCCGTAACTTATGGATCTGGAGCTAAAGATGAAGACATATTTTCTTTTGAGTTGAGCCAAAAAATAACCGAGTTCCAAATTTTAAACCTTGGAGTCAATGCTTACGGGCTTGATCAATCTTATATTCGATTGGAAAAAATAATTGATCAATTGAACCCCAAACTGATCATTGTTCTTATTTTTTCGGGCAATGATTTATCAGAATTATCAGTTGATAGCCATTGGGGTAAAAGCAAACCCTATTTCACAATCGATCGAACAAAACCAATTTATAAAATAAATACCCAGGCTCTACTTTCCGGAAATTTCAACTTGAAAACAACCAAAACTATCGACCCAAATAGTTTACGTTTAAATCAAAATCATATATCACAATTTTCATGTATGAATCTACTTTCTAGAGGAGAATGGCAATGGTCTCTATTTGCCATTAAACTGAGAGATCAATTTTGTAAAGTTGCTCCTACTTTATCAAAACTGGATCAAGAGCTAGTCATGAAAGGAATTCTTCTTAAATTCAAGAATCTAGCCCAAATAAAAAAAGCCAAAATAATTTTTGGTCTGACTCCATATATCAAGGATTTTAAATATAATAGTCTGAGAGAGTTTAAAGGCATATTAAAAAAAATTAAAACACTACCCTTAGAAACTCAAGAAAAAAAGCTAGACTCTATTTCCTTTCAGAATTACCGAAATATAAGGCATTTTTCTTACTTGAGCTTCTTAGCTTTTCAAAAAGCTATTACGGAACTCAACCTACCAACTATTAACTTTTACAACATCATAAAAGAAAAAAACTGGCATCCTAAAGAACTGTTTATCGACGGCGTACATTTAAACGCCGAGGGGCATGATAAGTATACAGAAGTATTTTTTAAAACTATCCAGAAAGAATTATGCCCCACCTTGAAACCAAAGCCTGCTTTTTGTCAAAATACTATTTAATTTTTTCTCTTAAAAATTAACGCCTCATTAAGAACAATAAGATAAATATAAAAAACTTTTTCCGCTCCTAAAAGTTTGCGAGAAAACCAAGTGATATTTTATTTCAATTAGCGTTAAGAAACTCATAAAAAATCTTAGTCATCCAACTTTTCTTGAAAAAGCTATCAGTTTCAGGAAAGGATTAATATAAACATTACGTTCATTCATCCCCAATAACTCAAACAAACTACGCATAGAAGAAAAAACAAAGTTATTATAAATTTGCAACCTTGTGCACAAATGCCCTAACTTAAAGTACCGCCCCATCGTTTTAATTTCAAGAACTTCAAAGCCAGTTTTCTTCAAAGTATCCTTAAGGCTATTTCCATCAAAAAAATACAAGTGCTCCCCAGAGTTTGCTCTTTGGAGATCTTCCCACCTTGCTCCTAAAAGCTTTAATACCCAATTAGCCGAATTGGGGACGGCTACAACTAAAACTCCTCCAGGCTTAATCATTGAATGAATCGATTTTAAAGTTTTAACAGGATCATGCATA
The DNA here is from genome assembly GCA_963932495.1 of uncultured bacterium. Taxonomy (GTDB): domain Bacteria; phylum Nitrospinota; class Nitrospinia; order Nitrospinales; family JAJDAT01; genus JAJDAT01. The sequence goes on along the minus strand of CAWVUN010000012.1, from coordinate 7,894 downwards.
TGCTCTAAAACATCAAATAAAACAACTGCATCCAATAGAGAAGGAGGGCTATAGGTACTCACCGGACCGTCAAAAGCCTGGACACCGAATTCTCTTTCGCAAGCGTTTCTGGCGCTTTCAGAAAGCTCAACACCAGAAACATCCCATCCTTTAAGGCGAGCTTGATTTAAAAAATAACCGTAAGCAGAACCTATTTCAAGAAGTTTGCCGGGAACAACATAACGATCTAGCTTCTCAACAATTTTTTGATACATTGTCTCGACATTCTCCTGACTTTCACCATAGTCAGAATAGCCATAAATTTTTGTATTATCACCGGAGAAAAAACTAGGGTTTGTGAAATAGCTATTATCATAAAGTTTTAAGACTCTGGATTCCGTATAGCGAGGACTGACATAATTAAGTCCACAACTTAGACAACGAACCAATTTAAACGGACTTAAATCGAACAACTCTTCCCTTTTCGTTCCTCCGCACAGATTACAATCAACCTCTTCAAACTCTTCAGACATATAGAATATTTATAAATATAAAAAAGTTAGAATAATCTCAAAGCTTGTCTCTCAATAATTAATGAGCGAGTTAACTGTTTTAATCATCTGCTTCACACTATTGGAAGATTTCTTAAAAAATTAATTATTCTTCTAGTGGGCTTCGTTCCAATTAGCTCCCCATCCAGTATCAACAATTAAAGGGGCTTTCAAATCGAAAACTCCTTCCATCTCTTGTTTCACTAGTGACTCCAGCTCCGACTCTTCATTTGGAACACATTCAAAAATCAATTCATCATGAACCTGTAAAATCATTCGCGAGCGCATATTATTTGTTTTGAGTTTGCTACTTAAATTAATCATAGCGACTTTGATCAAATCAGCTGCGCTTCCTTGAACGGGAGAGTTTATTGCAATTCTCTCCGCTGCTTTTCTCGCTTGATGATTCTTGCTATTTAAATCTGGCAAATACCTTTTCCGATTCATCAAAGTTTTCGTATAGCCACGTTCCGCAGATTCTTTTACAGTTTCCTCCATAAAAGATTTTACATTTTTATAAAGTTGAAAATATTGATCTATGAATGCTTTCGCCTCTTTTGGAGAAATTTTCAATTGCCGGGACAATCCAAAAGTGCTTAACCCATAAATGATTCCAAAATTAACCGCCTTCGCCATTCTTCTTTCGTTTTCCCCAACTTCCTCGAGTGCGCGTCCCATAATTTCTGCCGCTGTTCTAGAATGAACGTCTTCCCCACGTTGAAACGCGGCAATGAGAGCCGGGTCATCAGACAAATGTGCCATAATTCTCAACTCGATTTGAGAATAATCTGCTGAAAGCATTGAGTTTCCTTCTTCAACTATAAAAGCTGCTCGAATTTCTTTTCCAATATCCGATTTGATTGGAATATTTTGAAGGTTAGGATCGCTACTGCTTAATCGTCCCGTAGCTGCCACTGTTTGATTAAAGGACGTATGTACCCTTCCGGTTTTTTTGTTAACCTCTTCTGGTAAAGTGTCGACATATGTCGATTTTAATTTCGATAGCTGACGATAATTTAAAATCTTTTCTGGTAAAGGATGCTTCTCAGCTAACTCTTCAAGCACTGAAATATCGGTCGAATAACCGGTTTTTGTTTTTTTAATAACTGGGAGTTCAAACTTTTCAAATAAAATTTGAGATAATTGCTTTGGAGAATTGATAGAAAATCTTTCCTCTGCAGTTTCGTATATTTCTTCCTCAGCTTTAATTAAGTCTTTTTCCAATCTCTTCGACAGCTTTTTTAACTTATCCGAATCGACTAAAACACCCGCCATTTCAATTTCTGCTAAAACGTCGATCAACGGAACTTCAATGTTTTTATACAAATCGAGAGTTTCGTTTTCTAGAAGGGGTTCCAATTTTTGTTTAAAAATCCAGGTAATATCTGAATCTTCTGCGGCGTAGTGAGTGGCTGCTTCGATTTCTACCTCATCAAAACCTATCTGCTTCGCACCCGAACCTGCTACATCTTTAAATTGTGTTGTCTTATGCCTTAAAAATTCCCATGCCAGATCGTCTATGTTGTGATTATTCTTTGAGGGATTCAAAATATAGGACGCCAACATAGAATCAAAAGCAATTCCTTTCAAATCGATACCTTCATTTCGGAAAACTATTAGATCGTATTTGATATTGTGCCCATACTTTTTAATCTCTGGATTTTCTAAAAGAGGCTTTAACTTTTCCAAAGTTTTCTTCTTATCCAGCTGATCTGGAACGCCAAGATATCTATGAATCAGCGGAATATAATATGCTTGTGAGGCTTTATGAGAAAACGAAACCCCCACTATCTCAGCCTGCATAGGTCGCTTGCTTGTCGTTTCTAAATCGACTGCAAATTCGCCTACCGCTTCCAAATCGGCTACGAGCTTCTCTAAAGATTCTTTGTCTAAAACCGCCTTATATTGCTTTTTTTCAGCTGTCCGCTCTTCCACTTCATCTGATTCTTCTACGAGCGAATCAAATTCAAGCTCCCGATAAAACTTATTAATTTTTTTCTGGTCTGGGACTCTAAACTTTAAATCTTCAATAACTATATCTAATGGAACTTCAATATCAATAGTAACTAGTTTTCTACTCAAAAAAGCTTTCTCCCTATCTGCTTCTAACTTTTCTTTTTGCTTCTTTTTTTCAATTTTTTCGATGTTATCGTATACGCCTTGAAGAGAACCAAATTTTTGGATGAGTTCTGCCGCGTTTTTGGGACCAATCCCTTTTACACCTGGAATATTGTCGCTAGTATCTCCTATCAAAGCCATGGCCTCTATGACCTTTTCGGGCTTCACTCCAAACTTTTCGATCACGCCATCTATCCCAATAGTCTTATTTTTCATGGTATCTAACATAAATACATTTGGGGTTACCAATTGCATCATATCTTTATCTCCGCTGACAATATACACTTCCAACCCCGCAGATTCGCCCTGCTTAGCTAAGGTACCAATTATATCGTCAGCCTCAAAACCCGCTTTTTTGAGCGTTACAATATCAAACGACTTTACTAGCGGTTCAAAATAAGGAAATTGGGGAACCAATTCTTCAGGAGGAGCCGACCGGTTAGCTTTATACTCGGAATACACATCATGGCGGAATGTTTTTTCCTTCATATCAAAAACCATAGCTAAATAATCGGGCTTTCTTTCGCGAACTACTTTCTTTAACATATTTACAAATCCATAAAGAGCATTTGTAGGCATCCCTTTAGAATTCGAAAGACTTTGCCGAACAGCAAAAAAAGCCCGAAAAATATAAGAGGAACCGTCGATTAAATATAACGACTTTCGCATTTTTTAGTCCGCTCCGAAATAACGATAAATTACAAGCTTCAACTAAAGCTTATTACTGGAAGATAAAACGTTTTAGGGATTAAATCGTAGACTTATTAATCAACCCAGAGCTTATGGAATAACTCAGAAGGTCGGCATTGCTTTCCATATTAAATTTTTTGATAATGCGAGTTCGATGGGCGCTAACTGTTCCTAAGGTAATAGAAAGCTCTTCTGCAATACTTATTAGCTTTTTGCCTCCGTCGATTGATGAAAAAAATTTCAAACTCTCTCACTGAAAGCATGTCATGAAGGTTATCGCCCACTTTTTTTCTAGGACGCTTTTTGATTTGCTGGGCTAATTCATCGCTAAAGAACATATCACGCTTATAAACGTTTCTAATAGCCTACACCACTTGCTTGGTAGTCAGACTTTTATTCAAATATCCTGAAGTGCCTACTCGAATCAAACGAACGCCATAAAAAATTTTCTAGGTAAACGCTCAATATCAACACTTCCAAATATGGGCGGTTTTCTTGGCAATACTTTAAAGTCTCCCAGCCATTTTTTCAGGTATTTCCAAATCAAGCAAAAGAACGTCTGGCTTTTGGGATTAAATCTTCTCTAAAATTCCTTTTCCATTTTCACCCGCTCCGACGATTTCAATATCATCAGTTTTTGAAACCACATGAGCAAATCCTTCACGAACAATTTCATGATCGTCCGCAATCATAAATTGAATTTCCCCCCGTTAGCTCTACCCATAATCAAAACTCTCAACTTTCAATAGTTTTCGCTCAAAGCGAAATATAACAGTAGAACTTTATCGAGAAAATTTCAACAATGTTATAAATTTTTTCGGAAAAAATACGACTGCATTTTTTGAATTTTTCCGTACCCCTTCAACTTTATATTTTCTCGCCAAAAAAAATTAACAGAAACAACCGTTCAATTGTTGGACTGAATAAATTATGGTAAACTTCTTATTTTGACAACGAACTTAAAGAGTTTTTTCATGCCCCTATGATTCCCAAAAAACCTCCAGTAATAGAAGAAAAAGAGGCCATTCTCCAATCGGCTAAAAACGTATTTAAAATCGAAAGCGAGGCTATTGCAGCATTATCAAACCGCTTGACAGATGAATTCGTAGCCGTAGTAAACCTAATTGACCGCCGCTCAGGAACCGTCATAGTTACTGGAATTGGTAAATCGGGATTAATTGGGAAAAAAATTGCGGCAACATTTTCCAGCATTGGAATTCCAGCGATATTTCTACACGCCGCAGAAGGGAGCCATGGAGATTTGGGGATCGTTTCTAAAGACAATGTTATTTTAGCGATTTCGAACAGCGGAGAAACCGAAGAAATTTTAAAGATTCTACCCTTTGTCAATCGTATAGGGGCCATATTGGTTGGACTGACTGGGAACTTGGAATCAACTTTAGCCAAGCGAAGCGACCACGTTTTAGATACCGGAGTTGTAAGAGAAGCTTGTCCTTTAGACTTAGCTCCAACCGCAAGTACAGCCACCGCATTAGCTATGGGCGACGCCATTGCTGTTGCCTTGATAAACAAAAAGGGGATTCAAAAAGAAGATTTCGCACAAAACCATCCGGGCGGCAACCTCGGGAAAAGACTCCTGACAACCGTAGGCGATTTAATGCACTCAGGAGACGAAATACCTTCCGTCGATATGGAAGCGGATATTTTTGCGGTTCTTTCTGAAATGAGCCAAAAAAGCTTAGGAACCACAGCAGTCCTGGATGCAAATAATTATATTATTGGTATTGTTACTGATGGAGATATACGTAGATTAATAGAATCTAAAAAAGATATTTTGGGCGCTCGGGCTAAAGAAATGATGACCAAGAACCCTAAAACTATTAACAAAAAGAATTTAGCGACTAAAGCCGTTCAGATAATGGAAAAACACACCATTTCCTCCTTGATTGTTTCGGAAGATCAGGGGACAATCGACGGCATTATTCATCTACAAGATTTGCTAAAGGCGGGAATAGTTTAAAGTTCCTAACTATTGAAAGCTTGCGAATAACCAGACTAAAACTATGACCGGCGACGAAATACGCAAAAAATTCACGGACTACTTTGTAGAACATGGGCACACGCTCATCAAAAGCGACTTCCTAGTTCCACAAAAAGATCCAACGCTTCTCTTCACAAATGCCGGAATGGTACAGTTTAAAAACGTGTTTCTTGGTAACGAAACACGAGAATATAAAAGAGCAGTTTCGGTTCAAAAATGCGTTCGCGCAGGAGGCAAACATAACGACCTCGAAATGGTCGGTAGGACCGCCCGTCATCATACGTTTTTTGAAATGCTTGGAAATTTTTCTTTCGGCGATTATTTCAAAAAAGAAGCGATCGAGTTTGCTTGGGAGTTTCTAACCGATGTCCTAAAACTCCCAAAAGATAAACTTTACGTCTCAGTCTTCGAAACCGACGACGAAGCTTATAACTACTGGGCCAAAAATATTGGAATTCCTAAAGAACGAATCTCTCGACTTGGAGAAGAAGATAACTTTTGGTCTATGGGCCCGACCGGCCCATGTGGTCCCTGCTCGGAAATCCACATAGACCAAGGCGAAGTTCTAGGATGTGGAAAGCCAGATTGCGCAGTAGGGTGCGAATGCGACCGGTACTTGGAAATATGGAATTTAGTTTTCATGCAGTACGATCGAGACGCAGAAGGAAAACTTTCTCCCTTACCAAATCCATGTATCGATACCGGAATGGGATTAGAACGTCTAACAGCCGTCGTTCAAAAAAAAACCAGTAATTACGATTCCGATCTCTTAACCAAAATTATTAGCGATGCTGCCGAGTTAGCTCATATTACATATGGAGCAGACCAAACATCCGACGTATCGCTTAAAGTACTCGCCGATCATTCAAGAGCCTCCGTTTTTTTGATCAACGACGGCATTCTTCCTTCTAATGAGGGTCGAGGTTACGTTCTAAGAAGAATTATCCGACGTGCTTTACGACATGGGAAGATGCTGGGTATGGATCTTCCCTTTTTACATAAGATCACAGATAAAGTCGTTTCTTACTTTAAGGGAGCCTATCCCGAAATGGAAGAAAACCGTGTTTTCATTAATAAGGTTGCTCTTAATGAAGAAGAAAGCTTTAAAAACACCCTACATTTTGGAACTCAGCGTTTAGATGAGATTTTAGAAAAAGTTAAAAAGTCAGGTGGATCCATAGTTCCCGGCGAAGAAGTCTTTAAACTTTACGATACTTATGGTTTTCCAGTCGATTTAGCTCAAGACATAGCCAAAGACGCAAATTATACTCTCGATTTGGAAAGTTTTGAAAAAGCCATGCAAAACCAAAAGGAAACAGCCATGGCTTCTTGGAACGGATCTGGAGAAAAAGAAATTGCTCCATTTTTTAAAACCTATTTACAAAGCTCCCCATCCACACAATTTGAAGGCTATTCCAATAACGAATTACAAAGCGTCATAACAGCTATCTTAAAAAACAATGAAGAAATTGATTCCGCTTCCGAGGGTGAAGAAATTACCATTCTCACTAAAGCAACTCCATTTTATGGAGAATCTGGAGGTCAAGCCGGAGATTTAGGCAAAGCCTTCAACACAAACGTTCAACTAGAAATCACAGACACCACCAAGCCGGTCCCAGAACTGATAGCCCATCATGCCAAAGTATTCCGCGGTTCCATAAAAAAAGGCGATGCTATCACTCTTCAAGTGGACACTATTACACGCCAAAATACGGCTTTAAACCACACGTCGACTCATCTTTTACACGCCGCACTGAAAGCAGTATTAGGGGATCATGTCAAACAGGCCGGTTCATTAGTAACCCCAGACCGATTACGTTTTGACTACTCCCACTTTTCTCCCCTCGCCGAAAAAGAAAAATCTAGAATCGAATCCATAGTAAACGAAGAAATCCGGAAAAACACAGATGTACTAACTCAAGAAAAAAGCATTCAAGAAGCATTAGACGACGGAGCAACCGCATTATTTGGTGAAAAGTATGGCGACAGTGTCCGCGTTGTTTCTGTTCCAGGATTCAGTAAAGAACTCTGCGGAGGAACTCACATTTCAGCTACTGGCGATGTGGGCATATTTAAAATCATTTCGGAAGGAAGCGTCGCATCTGGCGTTCGACGCATAGAAGCTATCACAGGTTCTGCTGCTTTAGAAAAGATACAAGAAGATAGCCAGTCGCTAGGCGAAATTCGAAGCATTCTAAAATCTCAGCCCAAAGAAGAAACTAGCCGTATTCAAAAGCTGATAAACAAAAACCGTGAACTAGAAAAAAAAATTCAATCGCTGAAAGAAAAAATGCTCTTCGGCGGAGGACAAGATAAAGGAGAAGACTTTGTCGAAATCAATGGCATTAAAACATTGGTTAAAAATCTAGAAAACATGGACTCCAAAACATTGCGGACTTACATAGACAACGCCAAAAACAAAATGAAAAGTGGAGTCGTTGTTGTCGGAAGCGTACAAAATGGAAAAGTGATATTAGCCGCAGGAGTTACCAAAGACTTAACCAAACAATACCATGCAGGAAACATATTAAAAGAAATCTCTCAAATTGTAGGC